>NZ_RZPB01000352.1:0-6191 GCF_003998535.1 Mesorhizobium sp. M7A.F.Ca.AU.002.02.1.1
CTTCCGTAGAGCAGGGTATCAAAATACTCGACGGTACGCGCGAGCCCCTGGCTCAAGCTGATTTTCGGCTCCCAGCCGAGATTGGCCCTGGCAAAGGAGATGTCCGGCTTGCGTTGCCTGGGATCGTCGACGGGCAGCGGCCGATGCACGATCTTCGATCGGGCGTTGGTGTAATCGACGACCAGCGTCGCCAGTTCCATGATGGTGAATTCGGCAGGGTTGCCGAGATTGACCGGGTGGGCGGGCGCGTTCGGCGCATTCATCAGCCGGATAAAGCCCTCGATCAGGTCGTCGGCATAGCAGACGGAGCGCGTCTGCTGGCCGCTGCCATAGACGGTCAGGTCCTCGCCGCGCAGCGCCTGGACGATGAAGTTCGAAACCACACGTCCATCGTCGGGCTGCATGCGGCGACCGTAGGTGTTGAAAATGCGGGCGACACGAATATCGAGACCATAGGTTCTCGAATAATCGAAGAACAGGGTTTCGGCCGAGCGCTTGCCTTCATCGTAGCAGGAGCGCGGCCCGTGCGTATTGACGTTGCCGAAGTAGCTCTCGGGCTGTGGATGCACGAAGGGATCGCCATAGACTTCGGACGTCGAGGCCTGGAATATCTTGGCCTTGTTCTGTCGCGCGAGTTCCAGAAGGTTCAGCGAGCCAAGCACGCTTGTCTTGAAGGTGTGGATCGGATCTGCCTGGTAGTGCGGCGGAGAGGCTGGGCAGGCGAGATTGTAGATCTCGTCGCACTGAAGGTCCGAAGGCAGTGCATCGACGATGTCGTGCTCGATGCAGCTGAAGCTCGGATTGCGCTGAAGGGCATTGAGATTGTATCTTTTGCCGGTGTGGAAATTGTCCAGCGCGACAACGTCGTATCCGTCCCGCAAAAGACGTTCGCACAGATGCGAACCTAAAAATCCCGCTCCTCCGGCGACAAGGGCGCGTCGTCGGCTTTGGCTGGCGTCCTTTTGGCTGCCGGATTCCAGTTTCAGAACCTTGACAAGCTTAGTCATGCTTTCCTCATACGCACCGAACACGCTACCGCCGGGCCGGGACAAAGCATCGCCCGGCCACGTTCCTGAGAACGTGGCAAACCTCCGCATCTGCGGAAGCGCCATCACTGATGTGCGTCAATTGTTCTTGGCTTTCGCGAAGCTGGTGCGACTACACAACCTCCGTGCTGCCGCTCAGCATTCTCCGCGCCCCGAAATCGCGATCACACGCCCGGTGTCACCATCGATTGCTCGCCCAAATTGCACATCCCAACGCATCGAAAATATACCTGTGGAAATTATAGTCAACCAAATTAGCAATTCCTTAACCAAATGCGCTCGCGAATGGTTAATCATGAAAGCGGCTACGGCCTCTCGGACCGAAGCATGGCGCACAAGGCAAATCCTGTTTATGAATCAGCATATTGGCTCGATCGACGTCAATATGTTGCCGGACGCGCCAAGCTGTTCCTTGAGGTAGAATCAAAACCTGACAGCAAGAACGGCCAAGAATGAGCCGACAGCAATGTTCAGCGCGGCGCGCGAAATACACGGCTTAATTTTTGAGCGCATAGGTAGAACGTTATCGGCATTGTTGCGCAGCCACGCCGCCAATCTGGTTGCGCTCGCACCCCGTACGGTCCACCTCCAGGGTGGCTGCCGCAACTGGCCATCGCCTTTTGGCCGTCGGGGCGCTATTGGCAAGGTCACGATACGCCATGGTGATGTGAATGCGCTTTCTGTTTGTCCTGATCCTGCTTGTCGGCGCCGGCGTCGGTGTCATCTATCCCTGGGCGATGAGCAATTTCTCCGGGCACGAGATCGGCACCTGGCGGGTCTATGAGCAAGGCCGTTTCAAGCCGCTGACGGTGCCGCTCTCCGGCCGCGATGCGCCGGTGCGGGTGCTGGTCGACCTGACCGCAAGAGCCGAGCGCATCGTCTCGCAGCAGCGCACCGTGCTGACGCTGACCGCCGCCAGCAATGGCCGCACGGTGCTCGCCTCGACGCTGCAGTTCAACCATTCCGACAATCCTCGCCAGGCCAGCCCGCAACTGCCCGACAAGATCTTTCGCGACGAGGCCGGCGTCATCGCGACCGTCAGCCCGGGTCCCTACGTCTTCACCGTCGGACCGGGTGATGCCGACGACATACCGATGCGGGCTGTCGATCTCATCCTGCGCTCCGGCGCAGGCGAGATCGACAGCCGTGCACGGCCGGTCGGCTTCGCGCTGATGGCGATCGGCCTGATCGGATTTTTGCTGACCTTGCGCACTCGAGGCGGTCGGCCGGAAAATCCGAACTCTCAGCCGCCACCGCCGCGCTGGGGCAGGGGCTGATGCATGTCGCCCAAAAGTGTGCAGCGGTTTTGGGACAACGACATGCATAACGGCACAAAACGATGAACTACCGCCACGCCTACCATGCCGGGAATTTCGCCGACGTCGTCAAGCATGTCGTGCTGACGCGCTTGCTCGAGTATCTGAAGCAGAAGGACAAGGCGTTTCGGGTCGTCGACACCCATGCCGGCATTGGCCGCTACGATCTGTCGTCGGCCGAAGCGCAGAAGACGGGTGAGTGGCAAGGCGGCATCGGCAGGCTGATCGATGCCCCGTTTGCCGCGCCGGTGGCAGCACTGCTCGCGCCTTATCTGGAGACAATACGGTCGCTCAACCCTGAGGGTGGCATCCAGAAATACCCGGGCTCGCCGTTGATTGCGCGCCATCTCATGCGCAAGCAGGACAGGCTGACCGCGATCGAGCTGCACCCCAAGGATGCCGCGAGGCTGAGGACGTTCTTTGCCGGCGATTTCCAGGCCCGGATCATCGAACTCGATGGCTGGCTGGCGCTCGGCGCCCATCTGCCGCCGAAGGAGAAGCGCGGCCTTGTTCTCATCGATCCGCCATTCGAGGAAGCGGGTGAGTTCGATCGCCTCGTCGACGGGCTCATAAGGGCGCACAAGCGCTGGCCAGGCGGCATCTACGCGCTCTGGTATCCGATCAAGGACCGCAAGGCGATCATCGCTTTCCGCAAGGCGCTGAAGCAATCGGGCATCCCGAAGCTGCTCGACATCGAATTCGAGATCAGGCCGGCCTCTTCGGAACCCAGCCTCGACGGCAGCGGTCTGCTGGTGGTCAATCCGCCGTTCACGCTGGAGGGCGAGTTGCGGACGCTGCTGCCGGCCCTGCACAGGCTGCTTGCGGTGGGGCGGCCGGCGCACTGGTCGTTGGAATGGCTGGCCGGCGAGCAGGCTTGAGGCGGGCTCATTGACGACCCGGGACCCGCGCTCTTTTGGATCCGGGCATGAACGTGCCAGAGCCATTCCGGTGCCGTGTAAATTCGGCTTTGGTCAAAAAGCAGTTTCAAACTGGGAAACCATTGTCAACGCAACCGCTTGACCGCCGCCGAGCGAATCCGCACAGTGCGCACAATCGACCTTGAGAGGCTGCCATGACTCGCTTCGCCAAATCCGCTCTTGCCGCCCTGATTTCGCTCTGCACCCCGCTTGCCGCGCCTCTCGGTATCACCCAGACCGTGCAGGCCGCCGATCTTACGGTCTATTCCGATGAAGACAGCGGGGTCTGCGGTCAGCCTTGGGTACTGAACAAGATCACCAGCCGCTTTTCCTATCAGGTGCATCACGTGCCGCATCTGCCGGATGTGCAGATCACCGATTTCCGGCGCATTCACCAGCATCGCTATCTGGCGGCCGACGATACCTGGCCGATCGGTCGCCGTTATTGCGGGGCCACCGTCAGCCTGTCCGACGGCCGCGATCGCACCATCTGGTACCTGATCGAGGAAGGCCAGGGCTTTGCCTCGATCGGCGACAATGTCGAATTCTGCGTCTCGGGCTTCGACCGCTGGATGGTCTACAACGGCCGCTGCCGCATTCTGCGCTAAACCCGGTTTCCCCTTCCAATCTCTTTCGCGCCTGTGGCTTGATCGGCTGCAGGCGTTTTTCGTGCCGCGTTGACAGCTGGCGCGATCCGTCGCATATGTATGAGACAGACCTGTCTCACCACTCGGTATGCGCCATGACACCATCGCCCGTTTCCGATAAGCGCCAGCACGTCGTTGAAACGGCCTACGTGCTGTTCAAGCGCGCCGGCTTCCATGCGACGGGTATCGACCGGATCATCGCCGAAGCCGATGTGGCCAAGATGACGATGTATCGCCACTTCCCCAGCAAGGACGAATTGATCGTCGAGGTGCTCGACTATCGCGCTATGCGTTTCGACCGCCAGCTCGACCGGCTCGCCCAGGAGGGCATTCCGCCGGAACAGAAAATCGGAAGGATTTTTGACTGGCATGCACTCTGGTTCCGCAGCGCCGATTTCCATGGCTGTCTGTTCGCACATGCATTGGCCGAGTTCGGCGATCCCGGGCATCCGGTTTTCAAGGCCGTTGTCAGGCAGAAGAACGGCCTCAAGCGGCGCATGCGGTCTATCCTCGAAGAGATGATGCCGCGCGGCCGCGCCGAAAGCGTGGCGGCGACACTGCTTATGCTGATCGAAGGTGCGACCTTGCTGGCGCAGATGGGGCCGGCCGACGCCGCCATTCGCGACGCCCGCAAGGCGGCCATGGGCATCGTCGCTGCTTCGCGTAAGTCCCAATGAGCCCGCTGGTCATCGGGCTCGCATTGTTTGCGGCGATCCTGCACGCAACCTGGAACGCGTTCCTGCGCACGGGGGCCGACAGGTTGTGGACCGTCACCGTCATGAGCTTTTCCAGTACGGCGCTCGCCATCCCCTTAGCCTTCTTCCACGCCCTTCCGGCCGCGCCGGCCTGGTCCTACATTGTGCTCTCGGCCTGCCTGCAGGTTGGCTACAGTTTGTTTCTGGTGGCCGCCTACAGATATGGCGAGCTGGGACAGGTCTATCCGATCGTTCGCGGCAGCGTGCCGCTGCTCGTCACGCTCGGCGAGTTCTTCCTGGCCAACCAGCAGCTCACTCTGCCGCAGACCATCGGTGTCGCGCTGGTCGCGGGCGGCATCATGGGCCTTTCTCTCGGAAGGGGCAGGGCCGCCACGACATCGATACTCTATGCGCTGGCAACGGGAGCGATCATCGCCGCCTATGCGACGGTCGATGCGCTCGGCGTTCGGGCGGCGGGAAACGCCGGTGCCTATACCGCATGGGTGCTGGTGATCTACGGCGCGTTGCTGCCGGCGGCCTTCGTCGCCTGCCGTGGCCGGCTCACAGTCGACCTGGGTGCGCCGGAAACCTGGAAGGCGCTGGGCGGCGGCCTGTTTGCACTTCTGGCCTACGGTGTCGTGGTCGCGGCCTTCGCGCTCGGACCGGCCGGTCCGATCACCGCGATCCGCGAAACCAGCGTCGTCTTCGCGGCCTTCATCGGACGTCTGTTCCTCGGCGAGGTGCTGACGCCGCGGCGGGTCGGCGCCTGCGCCATCGTCGCGCTCGGCGCCATCTGCCTCGGCTATCAGCCGTGACGGAAATGCGCATCGCGCAGTTTCTCGATTTTCCTGATGGCGCCGACAGGTAAACCGGCTAGTCTGGACTCCCGAGAGCGGCATTACCCTCGGGAGTTTTCATGGATCTCGCGACCTCGCTTGCCTTTGCGGCCGCCTTCTTCGTGTTCGCTGCCAGCCCGGGTCCGGACAACATGACGATCGTCGCGCGCACAATCTCCAATGGCGCCGCGTCGGGCATCGCCTACGGTGCCGGCACCGTGGTCGGCATCCTCATCTTCCTGATCCTCGCCGCCTTCGGCCTGTCGATCGTCGCCGCCAAGATGGCGATCGTCATGACGGTGCTTCGCTATGGTGGAGCGGCCTATCTGGTCTGGACGGGCATCAGGCTGTGGATGGCGGCGCCCGTCATTCCCGAACTGCAGCCCATCTCAGGACGGCGAGGGCTGTTGATGATTTTTGCCACCGGCATCGCGCTCAATCTTGGCAATCCGAAAATGCCGTTGTTCTACATTGCGCTGTTGCCTAGCGTCGTCGGCGCATCGCTCGACGCAGGTCATCTCGGTGTGCTGATGATGGTGATCGTGGCCGTCGAGGTCGTGGTGATCGGCGGTCATGTCGTCCTCGCCGGTCGCGCCCGCAGCCTGTTGCGCACACCAAGGATCGTACGCCGGGTGAACCGCGCGGCGGGCGGTGTGATGATCGGCGCCGGCGTTGCCGTTGTTGCCGCGCGCTGAGCGGATTGCCCAGTCATCACGCTATTTCCTGCGCGCCGC
>NZ_RZPB01000353.1:0-6191 GCF_003998535.1 Mesorhizobium sp. M7A.F.Ca.AU.002.02.1.1
CGACACCGCCGGCCGCACCATGATGGGCCTGCTACCCAGGGATATCCACGGCGTCACCGACGGGCTGTCGCAGGCGCCGCTTGGCGTTGGCGCCAATTGCGGCGTCGGCGCGTCTGACATCCTGGCCTCGCTGCTCGACATGACCGAGGCGAAGCCGGAGGCAACGGTGATCGTCAAGGGCAATTGCGGCATTCCCGAATTCCGCGGCACCGAAATCCATTATTCCGGCACACCCGAACTGATGGCCGACTATGTCAGGCTCGCCGTCGATGGCGGCGCCAAAATTATCGGCGGCTGCTGCGGCACCTCGTTCCAGCACCTTGCCGCCATGCGCAAGGCGCTCGACGCGCACACCAAGGCGGATCGTCCGACGGTTGCCGCGATCGTCGAGCGCATCGGCCCGATGCGCAACAAGGCGGCGACGGAAAATACCGCCGAGACCAGCGAAGCCCGCCGCGAGCGCCGCCGCAGCCGGGCCTGAGCTTATCGGTTTCGATTATTCGCTGTTGTCGGCGTAGCTCGACTGCGCCGACTTGAAGTCGACCACATTGTCGCTGTGCATCGTCATCAGCGCGCCGGATGAAACCGGATCGGTTATCTGCTCCAGCATGATGCGGAAGCGGTCGTTGGTCAGCGCCGACATGGCGGTGTGGCGCGCCTGCGCGACATCGTCACTGATACGCCTGGATTCCGATGATGGGGCCGATGAAACCGCCGAAGCATCTCGTGCCGGCGGTGTCGAGTTGGCGATAGTCCTGATCTGCAATTTCGGCTCCCTCAAGCCCGGTACACCTGTCCTGCGTAACAAGCAGGGGGTTGCGATCCGCTACCGGAAATGCCGCGCAATTTAACGACCTGGAGATTCTCCGAAAAAAGGCCGGCAAGGGAATGAACCCCTCGCCGGCATGCCTCACCCGCCCGCGGTCGGTTTCCCCTGTCAGAACGATCCCATCTGAAAGAAACCGGCCGTCATCACCCACTACCGATTACCGCCCAGCGCCGAGGCAAGGCGCACAAGCGAGAGGAACTCGGACCTGTACCCAAACGGGTCGGCTCCTCGAGCGGCAGTGGCGATCTCCATGATCTTGTCGTAACCGAACTTCGCGGTCGCATCCTCGTCGCGCAGCTTCTGGCCGAAGGCGGCGACCGCGACGGAGAAGCGCTGGTCGGTGCTGGCCTGGTCGAAAGACGAGATCTCGTTGGCCGAGGTCACCGGCGTGGTGATCAGCTTCGAGACGTCTTCATTCGGCAGCTTGTAGCGGATCTTGACGAAGGCATATTCGTCCGCATTGGCAACGCCGCCATTGTCCACCGACGCCTGGCCATAACGCAGCGCGTCGATCTGTTCGCCGCCGCTGCCCTTTGGCGTGATTTCATAGATCGCGGTGACGGAATGGCCCGAGCCGATATCGCCGGCATCGACGCGGTCATTGTTGAAATCCTCGCGGTTCAAGGCGCGGGTCTCGTAGCCGATCAGGCGATATTCCGAGACCTTGTTCGGATTGAACTCGACCTGGATCTTGACGTCCTTGGCGATGGTGAACAGCGTCGACGATGCATCTTCGACCAGCACCTTCTCGGCTTCGGCCAGCGTGTCGATATAGGCGGCGGTGCCGTTGCCGTTCTGGGCGATGGTCTGCATCATCTGGTCGTTCAGATTGCCGCGGCCGAAGCCGAACACCGACAGGAAGACACCGGTCTTGCGCTCTTTTTCGATCAGCCGCTTCAGATCGTCGTCGTCGCTCTGGCCGACATTGAAGTCGCCGTCGGTGGCGAGCATCACCCGGTTGACGCCGTCCTTGACGAAGGATTTCTGCGCCAGCCTGTAGGCTTCCTTGATGCCCGCCTCGCCGGCCGTGCTGCCGCCGGGCGTCAGATTGTCGATGGCACTGAGGATCTTGTCCTTTTGGGACGCCTTGGTCGGCTCCAGGACCGTGCCGGCGTCACCCGCATAGGTTACGATCGAGATCGTGTCGTCGGCCTTCAGCTTGCTGACCAGCAGCCGAAAAGCCGATTTGAGCAGCGGCAGCTTGTCCGGCTCGTCCATCGAGCCCGAGACATCGATCAGGAAGACCAGATTGGCCTTCGGCTGCTCGGTCGGCTTGACGTCAAAACCCTTGATGGCGACATGCATCAGCCTGGTATGCGTGTTCCACGGCGTCGGCATGACGCTGACGGTCGAGTTGAATGGTGTCGAGGCCGACTCCGGACCCTTCCAGTCATAGGGGAAGTAGTTGATCATCTCCTCGACGCGGACAGTATCGACCTGCGGCAGGGTGCCCTGCTTCAGCGAGCTGCGCACGAAGGAATAGGAGGCTGTGTCGACGTCGATCGAGAAGGTCGAGACCGGATCCTCGAGTGCCGCATGCACCGGATTGGTCTTGAAATCCTCGATGCGGTCGCGGTTTTCCGGTTGCGGCTGCATCTGGTCGGCCGGCAAGGTCGACGGCTGCTGCGGCGCCATCAGCTTGGACTCGGCCGGCATGCGGGCCCGCGACGTACTGGGCGCACTTACGGCGCCATCCAATGCGAATTCGCCTGTCGGTGCCGGTGGCGCAGGCTCGGCCAGCACACCGCGCTCCAGTGCATTCTGTTGTGCCGCGCCGGAAGCAACGGTCGATTCGGATTTCTGCGGCGAGGCCGGCGCCACAGGCGCATCGGTCGCGTCGCGGCTTTCCACATCGGCGTCGGCTTTCTTGTCCGTCTCCAGCCCGGTCGGAGCCGGCTTCGGCTCGGCGGTCGTCGGCTTGACGGTCGCCGGCTTGACGGTCGCCGGCTTGTCGGCCAGCGTCTCGGTGATTTTCTCGTCGCCGCCGAATTTCGGCGGCTGTTCCCTCAGCATATGGAAGGTGGCGTATCCGGCGATCGGCAGGGCGACGAGCCCGGCAAGAACCGGCGTGGCAATGAGTTTCTTTTGCATGATCTCGCTCCAGAGCTTTTGTGCTCGCTCTGTGAGACGAAGCCCGCCAACCGATCCTTGGGTAACGGCAGAAATATTTTCCTGATCGTATGCACGCAGGGCGGCTTCGAAAGCACGTGCCTTGGCATCCTTGGCGGGCGCCGGCGCTGCTATATCGCGCAGTCTGTTGAGTTCGTTGTCGTCAACCATGGTCACACTTCCCCGGCCGCGCGCATCAGCGTCTTCAGCCGTTTCTTCGCTTCATGGATGTGCCAGGAAACCGTCGTCTCCGAGATTGTCATCGCCTCGGCCGCGGCCGCATGGCTCAACCCTTCGCCATAGACCAGCAGCACCGCGTCGCGCTGCTTGTCCGGCAATCGCCGGACGGCCGCCCACAGCGCTTCGGCAGGGTCTTCCGGTTCGACCGACGCCTCGCCCGAGATCAGTGCATGGACGCCATAGGCCTCGGTCTTGACGGTCTCGCGGGCGGACTTTCGCATCACGTCGCGCGCGGCGTTCATCGTCACGGAATAGAGCCATGTGGTGAAGGCGCCGCCGCCGCGATAGTCGCGGATCGCTTTGCCCAGCCTGACGCAGACTTCCTGGGCGATGTCTTCGGCATCGGCCTTCCTGCCGCACCAGCGATAGGCGGCGCGATAGACGAAGTCATAGTGCCTTTCCAGCAATGTGCTGAAGGCCCTCCTGTCTCCGCCCTTCGCCCGCCCGATCAGTTCGGCGTCGGAGGCTTCGCTCTCATCCAGCATCATCGCCATCATTTGCCTGTTGGACGAAGGCTAATGGCTAATCCTTGGGGCAATGGAAAGATTTTTTTGGAAACCGCCGGATCGGGACCGTCAACACCCCCGCTTGACATATCCATATCTCGACAGTTATACGTAAATCAATAGCCACAGGGTTATCGATCCCGGATGACGAACGCTCACGATGTCCTCTTCAGAACGCTCTCCGATCCGACGCGTCGCGCGATCTTCGAGCGCCTGTGCCGGCAGGGCGAGCAGACGGTCGGCGCCCTGACGGCTCAGTCGGGGGTCTCTCAACCTGCGGTGTCGAAGCATCTCGGCGTGCTCAAGCAGGCCGGGCTGGTGCGCGATCGCCATCAAGGACGGCAGACCCATTACAGCGCCCAACTGGCAGCACTTTCCCCACTGACCGACTGGACGAACCAGATGAACGCGTTCTGGCAGAGCCGGTTCGACGATCTCGAAAATTTGCTCAAAAGAATCGACCAATGACCAACATTGCGACCGAAACGCGCTCTGTCATCGTCGAACGTGAGATCCCCTATCCGCCGGAAAAAATCTGGCGCGCGCTGACCCAACCGCATCTGATCGAGGAATGGCTGATGAAGAACGACTTCAAGCCAGTCGTGGACCACCGCTTCAAGCTGCGGAAGGAACCGCAACCTGACGTGAGCATCGTTGTGGACTGTCAGGTAACAGCCGTCGAGTTGAACAAGACACTGTCCTACACCTGGCAGGCCTATGGCCTTGAGAGTGTCGTCACCTGGACCCTCGTGCCGACCAGCACAGGCACCCGGTTGCGTATGGAACAGTCCGGCTTCCGGCCGGATCAGGAGCAGGCGTATCGGGGCGCGACGAGCGGGTGGCGACAGTACTTTGCAAATCTGAGTCAGGTCCTGGCGCGGATAGATTGAAACTCGCAGGTGCGGATCGGTGGCCCGCACCGGCTGTTTTGACAGGAGGAACTATTGGACTGGAACAAGTGGGTTCGGCAAATGCATCGCTGGCTGTCGATCATCTTTGCGCTGACCGTCATCGCCAACTTCGCCACCATGGCATTCAGGCAGCCTCCCGCCTGGGTGGTCTACTCGCCGCTCCTGCCGCTCCTCCTGCTGCTGCTCAGCGGCCTGTACATGTTCGTGCTGCCCTATGCCGCCAAGGGACGCGGCGTGCAGCGTGCCGGCGGGTAGGAGTGGGGCAGAGTGGCCAAGACGCAGGGACAATCGACCGAGGCCAAGGCTGCGCCAGTGCTGCTCTCCGGCGGCAACCCGCAAATCGCCAAGGGCGACGGCGACGCCCCGGTGCAGGCCTATATCGCTGCGATGCCGGACTGGAAGCGCGGCCTGGGCGAGCGCCTCGACGCGCTCATCGTGGGCAACGTGCCTGACGTCCGCAAGGCCGTGCGATGGAACTCACCCTTCTACGGCATCGAAGGCCAGGGCTGGTTCGCGAGTTTCCATGTATTCACCCACTATGTGAAGATGACCTTTTTCAGTGGCATCTCATTGCAACCGATCCCACCAGGCGGCACGGCCAAGAGCAAGGATGTGCGCTGGATCGACATCCGCGAAGACCGGTTCGACGAGGCGCAAATGGCGGAATGGATCAAGCAGGCCGCCGCCCTGCCCGGCTGGACCCCGTAGCGGCCACAGACGCAAGAATACGACAGAGGAGAAAGAGCGATGAAGATCAAGCTGACCAGCGTGTATGTGGACAACCAGGAAAACGCATTGCGCTTCTACACCGACGTGCTGGGCTTCACCAAGAAGGCCGATTTCAGCAACGGGCCCTATCGCTGGCTGACAGTGACCTCGGCTGAAGAGCCTGATGGAACCGAACTGCAGCTCGCGCTCAACGACAACCCGGCCGCCAAGGCCTATCAGGAAGCCATCTTCCAGCAGGGTCAGCCTGCGGTCATGTTCTTCACCGACGACGTCAAGGGCGACTACGAGCGCATCAAGGCGAAGGGTGGCGCGTTCACCGTGCCGCCGACCGAGGTGACCGGTTCAACCATCGCCCAGCTGAACGACAGCTGCGGCAACCTCGTTCAGATCACCCAACTGGCGCGCTGGTGACAGGCAGCGGTTGAACGCGTCGACGCACAGGAGACACCAAATGACCCCCTCGCAACAGATCGACCAGTTGATCGCCGGTCTCTCGGACTGGCGCGGCGAGACGCTCGCCGACATCCGCAAGACCATCCTTGCAGCCGACCCGGACATCATCGAGGAGTGGAAGTGGATGGGCAGCCCGGTATGGTGCTTCGACGGCAACATCGTGGTCGGCAACGCCCACAAGGACAAGGTGAAGCTGACCTTTTCCCATGGCGCCAGCCTGCCGGATCCCGACAGGCTGTTCAACAATGGTTTTGGCGGCAAGGTGTGGCGGGCTATCGATGTGTTCAAGGGCGACAGGCTCAATGAGAGCGCTTTGAAAGAGCTCGTCCGTGCCGCCATCGATTACAACAAGGCCAAAAAGAAGAAAAAGGCGCCGGCAGCTACTGGGGCGAAGCCACGGAAGTAAGTCTATGC
>NZ_RZPB01000354.1:0-6185 GCF_003998535.1 Mesorhizobium sp. M7A.F.Ca.AU.002.02.1.1
ATACCGGGCCAATGGCGCACATTGCCGACATCCATGTGGACGAACGGCGAACCCGATGACGGATAGTAGCCGACGCCGCCGCCCTGCATCTTGAGGCCGATGTTGCGCAGCTTCTTCAGCGGCACGCCGGGAATATAGAAATCCATCGCCTTGCCGAGCATGTGCTGGCTCTTCTCGGCCACGCCCCTGCTGCGGCTGCGCAGCATCGAGTTCGTCGACGGCGAGCGATAGCCGCAGACGACCTGGATATAGTCCGTGGCACCTGCTTCCCGATACGCCTCCCAGACGAGATCCAGCAGGCGCGGATCCATCTTGGTTGGCTCGTTGCGACGCCAGTCGCGCAAAATGATGTTGATCTTGCGGAGACCCTCGGGAACGTAGCGGCCGTTGCGCTTGTAGACGATCTCGGCCTTCTCATGGGTGTGGAGATGATAAAGCTTCAGCGACCGTGTTTCGGCGCTGGCTCCGCTCGCAGCCGCGGCAACAAAACCAAAAGCGACAACCAACACTGCCAGCCACTTCGGCCAGACGCTCAAATGATGGTGCCGCCTGTTTGTGTGTCGTTCGATTCTGTTCAAATCAAAAGGCCTTGCAGGCTGCCGTTTGTCCCCGGATTTGTCCAAACGGATGTGGCATTAGCACACCCGAATATCGATCCTAATGGTTAATCATCGCTTATTGAAGCCGAAATGCGGTAACACCGTGGCGATATCCCGTCAAAAATTGTTCACAAGGTTTCTTGGTAAACCGCTGGTTTAGATCGGATTTTCGCCTTCGCCCCAAACACGATCTGTTACCGTTAGCCTTAATGCGTGAACAGAGCTGTCCACGAGACAGCCACAATGCCGCCGAAACGGCGATACAAGGCCCGTTGTGGCATTGCAAGCTGGCGCCGGCCTTGTGGCAAAGCCGGAAGCCGGGCCAAAGCTCAGCCCGGCATCGCCCTTAGGAGGCTAGTCGATCGACGCGGCCTGTCTCCGGATCGATGCCGTGTTCCTTGAGCTTGCGATAGAGCGTCGAGCGGCCGATGCCGAGTCGGCGGGCGACTTCGCTCATCTGTCCGTTGTAGTGATCGATGGCAAGCTTGATCATCTCGAGTTCGACATCGGCAAGTGCCCGCACATTGCCGCGCTCGTCGAGCGCCCGCAACGTGCCGAAGCGAGGCTGCAGCCTTGCCGGCGGATCGAACGCGATTGCCGGGCCGCCCTCGCCGGGCAAGGCTTCGTCATCGCGCGCCTGCAAAGGCAAGGACGGCGACGGCGCGTCGCCATCCATATCGAGGTTGACGGTGCCTTCCACTTGCGCCCGGATCTGCGGGAAGTCCTCCGCGGTTAACATATAGCCTTCGCAAAGCACCGAGGCGCGAAAGACGGCGTTTTCGAGCTGCCGGATGTTTCCGGGCCAGTCATAGGCCTGCAGCACCGCGAGCGCTGCCGCCGAAATACCTTGCAGGCGACGGTGCGGGTCGGCCGGCGCGACCTTCTCCATGAAATGGGTGACCAGATATGGGATGTCGTCGCGGCGGTCGCGCAGCGGCGGCACGAAGATCGGATAGACGTTCAGCCGGTAGAACAGATCCTCGCGGAACTTGCCGTCCTTGACCTGCTGCAGGAGGTTGCGGTGCGTCGCCGAAATCAGCCTGATGTCGACCCTGACGGTCGAGCGCCCACCGACCGGGTCGACCTCGCCGTCCTGGACCGCACGCAACAGCTTGACCTGCACGTCGAGCGGCAGGTCGCCGATCTCGTCGAGAAACAGCGTGCCCGAATGCGCTTCGACGAACTTGCCGGTGTGCTTGTCGGTGGCCCCGGTGAACGAGCCCTTCTCGTGACCGAACAGGATCGATTCGACCAGATTGTCTGGAATGGCGCCGCAATTGACGGTGACGAAGGGCTTCGTGCGGCGGTCGCCACTGCCCTGGATGGCGCGCGCCACCAGTTCCTTGCCGACGCCGGACTCGCCCTCGATCAGGATCGGAATGTTGGATGCCGCCGCTTTCTGGCCAAGACGGATCACCCTGTCCATGGCCGGGCTGTGCGTGATCATGTCCTTGAAGGTCAGGAGGCCGCCGCGCCGGCGCGATGTGCGCTTGACCTCGCCCTCGACGGCCTCGACCTTGAGCGCATTGCCGATCGATGCCTGCAGCCTGTCGGGAGACGCCGGCTTGACGACGAAATCGAAGGCGCCATGACGCATCGCCGAAACCACGGTCTCGATTCCGCCCTGCGCGGTTTGCACGATCGCCGGCACGTTGATGTCGCGCTCGCGCATCGCCTTCAGCACGCCGATACCGTCGAGACCGGGCATGACCAGATCGAGGATGACCACCGACACCTCGCGGGCGCCGGGTCCATCGAGGATGTCGAGAGCGGCCGCGCCGCCGTCGACCACGATTGCGCTGTAGCCGAACCGCGTCACCGCCGCTTCGAGCAGCCGGCGTTGCACCGGATCGTCATCGACTATGAGTATGGAACCTGTCATGACTGGTGTGACTGCCCGCCCGAGGAATTCTGCCCTGTGGACCATCTTGGCACAGGGTTCTAAATAAGGTTTCAAAAAACCCGGTGAATGAATTCCTTAGGATTTGACCGGCTTCTCGTTTCTCCTTGAACCTTGGCCACGGAAGGTGTCGGCAATGCATAGGGATTCTGGGCACATGGTTTCCGCACGGCGGCTGGCGGCGCCGGCGTCGGGTCAAGGCGCGGCCGAGCTGGGCGACCTGCCGGAATGGAACCTTGCCGACCTCTATGCCGGCATGGACGCGCCGGAGCTGAAGCGCGACATCGCCAAGGCCGCCACCGATGCGACCAGTTTCGAGAGCCGCTGGAAGGGTACGCTGGCCGCCGAAGCCGAGCGCGGCGGCGCCGGCAGGCTGGGCGAGGCGCTTGTCGCCTACGAGGCGCTGGAGGAACTGATCGGCCGCATCGTCTCCTATGCGGGACTGGTTTATGCCGGAAACACCGCCGATCCCCAGCGCGCCAAGCTCTATGGCGACATCCAGGAGAAGATGACCGACGCCAGCGCGCACCTTCTGTTCTTCGCGCTCGAACTCAACCTGATCGACGATGCGTCGATCGAAGGCGCGCTCGCCGGCGATCCCGCCTTCGGCCACTATCGGCCATGGGTGCTCGATCTGCGCAAGGACAAGCCTTACCAGCTCGAGGACCGCGTCGAGCAGCTCTTCCACGAAAAGTCGATCACCGGACGCGGCGCCTGGAACCGCCTGTTCGACGAGACGATGACCGACCTTCGCTTCCACATCGACGGCGAGGAACTGACGTTGGAGCCGGCGCTGAACCGTCTGCAGGACGCCGACGGCGAGGTGCGCCGCCGGGCGTCCGAGGCGCTGGCCACGACCTTCCGCAAGAACTTGCGCACCTTCACGCTGATCACCAACACGCTGGCCAAGGACAAGGAGATATCCGACCGCTGGCGTGGCTTCGAGGACATCGCCGATTCACGCCATCTGGCCAACCGCGTCGAGCGCAGTGTGGTGGACGCCTTGGCCTCCGCCGTTCGCGATGCCTATCCGCGCCTCTCGCACCGCTACTACGCGATGAAGGCACGCTGGCTGGGCATGGAGGTGATGAACCATTGGGACCGCAACGCGCCGTTGCCGGATACGCCCCAGGCGATCATCGGCTGGGACGAGGCCAGGAACACCGTGCTGTCCGCCTATCAGCGCTTTTCGCCCGACATGGCCGAGATCGCGCGAACCTTCTTCGACCGCAACTGGATCGACGCGCCGGTGCGGCCCGGCAAGTCGCCTGGCGCCTTCGCGCATCCGACCGTACCGTCGGCGCATCCCTATGTCCTGCTCAACTACATGGGCAAGCCGCGCGATGTGATGACGCTGGCGCACGAGCTTGGCCATGGCGTGCATCAGGTGCTGGCCGGCGGCCAGGGTGCGCTGATGGCCTCGACGCCGCTGACGCTGGCCGAGACGGCATCGGTCTTCGGCGAGATGCTGACCTTCCGCTCGCTGCTCGACCAGACCACCGACCGGCGCGAGCGCAAGGCCATGCTCGCCCAGAAGGTCGAGGACATGATCAACACGGTCGTGCGCCAGATCGCCTTCTATGAATTCGAGCGCAAGGTGCATGCCGAACGCAAGAACGGCGAACTGACCTCCGACAGGCTCGGTCAGTTCTGGCTCGAAGTGCAGGCCGAAAGTCTGGGTCCCGCCATCAAGCTGCGCGAAGGCTACGAGGTGTTCTGGACCTACATCCCGCACTTCATCCATTCGCCCTTTTATGTCTATGCCTATGCTTTCGGCGACTGCCTGGTGAACTCGCTTTACGCGGTCTACCAGAACGCCGAGCGCGGCTTTCAGGACAAGTATTTCGAAATGCTGCGCGCCGGCGGCACCAAACATCATTCCGAGCTTCTGGCGCCCTTCGGGCTCGACGCCACCGATCCCGCCTTCTGGCAGATCGGACTTGGCGTCATCGGTGGCCTGATCGACGAGCTGGAAGCGCTCGACACTTGAAATGCGCCCCCAGGCGTCGCTCTAACAGTTTAGCCGGAATGCATGTTGGGACAGCTCTACTATCGCCCTAAATATCTGTTCTTGAAGTACTCTCCACCGAAGTTTTCCGATAGCTTTCCACAAGCTCTATGATAGCCTTCGCTCCAAGCTCAGCCGGAGCGCATGCGGATCGGCGAGGAGAAATCTCAGCCGGCCGTGGCGCTCAGGCGAACGCGACAACGGCCGTTGGCCATGGGCAAGCAAAGCCGATCGCCGACAGCTCGAACCGAAGCCGGCTGTTCTGCTTACCGCGGAACCACCAAGAGTAGTCCTTCGCCGAA
The DNA here is from genome assembly GCF_003998535.1 of Mesorhizobium sp. M7A.F.Ca.AU.002.02.1.1. Taxonomy (NCBI): domain Bacteria; kingdom Pseudomonadati; phylum Pseudomonadota; class Alphaproteobacteria; order Hyphomicrobiales; family Phyllobacteriaceae; genus Mesorhizobium; species Mesorhizobium sp. M7A.F.Ca.AU.002.02.1.1. The sequence continues at coordinate 4,810 of NZ_RZPB01000354.1, forward strand.
GATCATGACCCACGGCAGACGGATCTGACTGGAGAGAGACAATGGGCACTTTTTTCTACGTGGTCCTGGCGTTCCTGATAGGCGTATTGGTCGGCTGGTTCCTTTGGGGGCGCCTGCGCGGTGAACTCGACAGCTTGCGCGGCGATCTCGACCGTACACGCAGCGAACGCGACAGGCTGCGCACCGACAGCGACCGCCTGACCGGCGAACTCGATGCATGCGGCACGACCCGCGCCGACCTTGAGCGCCGGCTGCGCGAAGCGTCGGCCGCACCTGCCGCCGGAAGCAGCGCGGCAAAACCGGCAAGCCAGGCGCCGGCGGCCCTGATGTCGACCCCCGCGACGGCCAAATCCGCCACCACAAAGCCCGCGACGGCCAAACCGGCCGCTGCGAAAGCGGTCTCTGCCAAGCCGGCGGCGAAACCCGTCGCCACCAAAACCTCGGCTCCAGCCAAATCCGCAATGAGCAAGCCTGCAACAGTCAAGCCTGCAACAGCCAAGCCTGCAACAGCCAAGCCAGCATCCGGAAAGCCCGACAATCTGCGTCGGCTGATCGGTATCGGTCCGGTCAATGAGAAACTGCTCAAGGCACAAGGCGTCACCAGCTTCGCCCAGATCGCGTCCTGGACAGCGGCCGATATCAAACGGATCGAGGACGTCATGAATTTCGATGGCCGCATCGCGCGCGAACGCTGGATCGAGCAGGCCAAGCTGCTCGCCGCCGGCAACGAGAAGGAATTCGCCAAGCAGTTTCCAACAGCCGGAACCTCCAGCAACAGCTGATCGCCAGGCACGACCTGAAGATTGCAAGCGGCGGCGCCATATCGGCGTCGCCGTTTGCTCTTGGTTCCTGAGTTGGCCCAAAGGTCGGCTTTAAGAGGCAGCGTGCCGTTCCCTCGATTGCGCGCGGGCGGCACCCCATATAGAGCGGTTGATGGCTTCATTGACCGCAGCATTCGGTGCCCATGTCCCTGCCCGCCGCAATTTTTCGCAATGACAAAAGCGCGCGCCAGCTCGTTTTCGACCGGCCGGCCGATATCATCGTGGCGCACGATGCAGGCGATTTCGGGCCGGCTCTGGAAGCAGCACAAGCCGCGCATGATGCAGGCAAATGGCTTGCCGGCTATTTCTCGTATGAGGCGGGCTACCTGCTCGAACCCAAGCTCGTTCCCCTGCTGCCGAATGGACGCCGCGCCCCACTCGTGTGCCTTGGGGTTTTCGATGCCCCGGTCGAACAGGCGGTGCCGCCGCGCAATATGGCGGCGACCAATGGCCCGATCTTCGACGCCCGTGCGACGTGGTCGCCCGAGGATTATGAAAAACGCTTCTCGCGGCTGCACCAGCACATCCGGCAAGGTGATTGCTACCAGGGCAATC
>NZ_RZPB01000355.1:0-6181 GCF_003998535.1 Mesorhizobium sp. M7A.F.Ca.AU.002.02.1.1
GGTGAGGATCGACACCATCTGCCGGTCGCCGTCATCAACCGCCTTGAGCTTGCGGCGCACCTTCTCCATTGCCGACGGCAGGACCCAGCCAAGGAACGGCGCGCCGTTGCGCAATCCGCCCGGCTTGCGGGCCAGCACCGGCACGTAGTGCCAGGGATCGTAGATGACCTCGTTGCGGCCGAAGCAGCGGGCATGCTCGCCCACGACCACGCCGTCCTGGCGGATAATGATCCGGTCGGCATAAGCATGGATCTCGACGGGCCGGCCGACGGCACTCGACAGCACCGAGTATTTGTTGTTGTCGAAGCGCACCGTGCAGGTCTTCGACACCGACGCGGGAATGCAATGGAAGCCGTCAAAGCGCCCGGCATAGGGAATGAAGCTGGCGCGCTCTTCTTCGAATACGTCCCAGATCGTGCGCTCGCCCTGTTCGGGATGCCGATGCGCCTTGGCATAGGCAACGCATTTGTCGGCCAGCCAGCCGTTGAGATCCTCCAACGTCTTGAAGCGCAGCCTCGGTGTGAAGAAGCGCTCGCGCACCAGCCCGACCTGGTTCTCGACTTGCCCCTTCTCCCTGCCGGCCGCCGGCGTGCAGGCCTCCGGCTCGACAAGGTAATGCCCGCACATCTGCGCAAAGCGGCGGTTGTAGCGGCGATCGCTGCCGATGAAGATCGCGTCCACCGCCGTCTTCATGTTGTCGTAGATGCCACGCGTGCAGGCGCCGCGGAAGAAGCTGAACGCCCGGTCATGGGCGTCGAACACCATCTCCTGCGTTTCGCGCGGATAGGCCCGCACGAAGAACATACGGCTGTGGCAAAGCCGCATGTGCGCCACCTTCACCGTTACCGTCACGCCGTCGAGCAGAACGATCTCGTGGCTCCAGTCGAACTGGTAGGCCTCGCCCGGCGCAAAGCTCAACGGAATGTAGGCTTCGGCCGCGGCGCTGCCGCGATCCGCCGCCCAGCTCTGAGCATGCCGCCACACCGAACTGTAGCTGCCGTCATAGCCGAGGCCGCGAAGCTCCTCAAAGATGCGGATCAGTGTCAGCCGCTCCCGCTGAGACTTGGCCGCATTCGCCGATAGCAGCCGATCCAGCTCGTCACGCCAGGCGCCCATCCGGGGATAAGGCTGATGCTTGCGCTCGTAGCGGAACTCTGTCTCCTCGGAACGCAAAACCTTGCGCACCACCTTCCGGGAGATCTTCAGCTCCCGGCAGATCGCCTTGATCGACTTCCCCTGCACCAGCGACAGCCGGCGTATCTTCGCAATCGTCTCCACAACCAACATCCAAAACACAAATGCCTCCGATCAAACCGGAGGCATCTTGATGACCCATCGTTAAGGGGTCCCGTTTGGACGAAAATCACCCCTCAAACAGGGTCCTCATTCCATGAAAAATCACACGATGTAGCCGAGGAGCGAGCCGGGGCCACTTGCCGTTGCGCTTGAAGAGCGTGTCGTGATCCTGGAGAACGCCTTTCGCAGCATAGTCTTCTCGCAGGTGAGGATCGGGCATGGCATCGCACGAAAGCTTTGTCTGTCGAACTGAGCGGACGGCCGTGGTTGTAGGAATGGGGTTTGCTTGATCTCCGTGCTCGCCCTTTACCTGGCGATGACCCACGGGATTGAGCAAATAGTTCGCGGGCCCCCTGGGACTGCCATATCCCTAAGGAGTGAAGACTGGTGGGCGTTTAGCCCACCAATGACAGCCGCGGTTTGTGCTTTGGCCGCTCGTGCACTGCGTGTCGCGTCAAAGACGGAGCGAAAACCACCAGAGATTGCCAATTTGCGGGTTGAGAATTGCCTTTAGTCCGCAGTCCATCCGCCGTCGATGACCATGGACGACCCCGTCATCAGAGAGGATGCATCGGACGCAAGAAAAACAACTGCTCCGGTTATGTCGTCGACATGACCGATGCGGCCGAGCTTTATTTTGCACATGACCTCCGCCTTAAATGTTTCGTTCTTCAGGAAATTTTGAGCGAGCGGGGTTTCTACAAACGTCGGGGAAATGGTGTTCACACGGATCTTGTATGGCGCAAGATCGATTGCCACCGCCTTGGTCATGCCCTCCATTGCCCATTTCGAGGCGCAGTAGACGCTGCGCGTCGCGGCGCCGACATGGCCCATCTGCGACGACATGTTTATGATGCTGCCACTGACGCCTTGCTCGACCATGCGTCGCGCGACGATCTGCGCGACAAAAAAGGAAGCACGGAGATTGAGGGCCATAATATCATCGAAATCGGCCTGCGTTACATCAAGGAATGGGTTGGTGCGGTTCATCCCGGCATTGTTGACCAGCACGTGAAAAGCCGGCCTGTGTGAAACAGCTTCACTCACTGCCGAAACGTCCCGGATATCGAGAGCGATTGCTTCGGCTCGTCCGCCCGCGCGAGTGATATTGGCAGCGGCAGCCTCGATCTCGCTCAATGTGCGGGCGATCAGAACGACCTCGGCACCAAAGTGGGCGAGCGCATGGGCGGCGGCCAGTCCCAAACCCCGCCCGGCTCCGGTAACAAGCGCCCGTTTTCCGTCCAGCCTGAAATTTGGCGCGACTTGATTTTCCTTCATAAATCACTCTCCATTTCCTTAACTTGAGAATACGTATGCATATGAATTTGCTAAATTAGTATCTGGCGTTGATCAGTTCAGACGGTTGCAGGACCAATGTTGGTAGAGCCGCGAATGATCAGTTCGCCGGGTATGCGAATAGCCGCTGGTGGAAAGTCTGCCGGATCAAACAGCAGGGACAGGGACCGCCCCACCATCGCCTCGATCGGCTGGCGGAAGGTGGTGAGGTCGTATGCCGGCCAGGCGGCCGAGGGAATGTCATCGAAGCCCACGATGGAAACATCGCGCGGAACTTTCAGCCCAAGCCCGAAGCGCGCTGCATCCAGCGCGCCAAGCGCCATGACATCGGCGATACAGAAGATGGCGTCCGGGGGAGTCGGGCCGGACAGCAGATTGATCGCTGCCCTGTAACCCCCGCCATAGGTGTTTTCGCCGAATTGCTCGCTAATGATTTGGACTCCATGGCGGCGCAATTCATCCTGAAAACCGGCGCTACGTTCGCGGTGGGTCGACGTATCAGGGCGGCCCCCTATAAGGGCTATACGCCTATGCCCTGCGGCAACAAGAAGGGCGGCAACTTCCATAGAAGCCGACCTGTTCTCGCAGCACACTGAATTGATCGAAAAGTCGTCGACGGAGCGGTTGAACAAAACCACCCGAGTGTTCCTGTTGTGCAGGATGTCGCGCATTCGCGACGACAACACAGCTGACGTGACGATCAAACCGTCGATCTCGTACTGAAGCATCGATGGCAGCACGTCATCGACTTCGAAACCCTTGGGCACGGAAAGCAACAGGAGCTGCTTGCCCATGGCGTTGAGCTTCTGGGTGTAGATTTCCAGGACGGCCGGGTAGAACGGATTGAGGATATCGGCCATGATCAGGCCAACCATATTCGTCTTCTTCGTCTGCAGGCTTCGCGCGATCCCATTTGGCGTATAGCCCAAGCGCTCCGCCGTCTTGCGAATCTTTTTCTTTGTCTCCTCTGAAATCCTCCCGTCGCCGGCGAGCGCGCGAGACACCGTCGATTGCGATACGCCAGCCTCCCGCGCGACATCCACCGAAGTTGACCGTCTCATGCATTGGATCCTTGCGCAAATCAGCTTTTGCGCCTGTTATGCTGCCTTGCGCGCAGCAATAGCAAGACGATGCGCGAGATCAAACGCTGCTGTCAGGCCGGCGGGGTCGGCGCGATTTTGGCCAACAATGTCGTAGGCTGTTCCTTGCGAGGCGGTAACGATTGGCAGCGGCAATCCGCCAAGAACGGTCGAGGTGTTGGCGAAACCGAGTGTCTTCAGCGCGATCTGGCCCTGATCGTGGAACATGGTGATGATCAAGTCGAGCTTCTCCGGCCCCACACGCAGAAAGACGGTATCGGCCGGATAGAGGCCGGCGACATCGTATCCAAGTTCCTTTAGCCTTTCGATGGCGGGGAGGATAATCTCGATCTCCTCAGTGCCCATTGCGCCGCCTTCTCCCAAATGCGGGTTAAGGCCGGCAACGGCTATTCTCGCACGTTTGCCGCTTGATGATTCGACCGCCTTGGCGCCGGCCACCGTGGCCGCAATGATGGACTCCACGGAGATGTTGTCGGCCACGGCGCGAAGCGGGATATGCGAGGTTACGCGGGCCGTCCAGAGAGCCCCCTGGTTATTCATTTCGCAGCAGAAGCCAGTAACACCGAGGCGACTTGAGAAAAAATGCAGTTCGTCGATCGCCTTGTGACCGGCCAGCCACATCGCCTGTTTGTTGAGCGGACCATAGACAATCGCATCGAGCTGCCCTGCCCCGGCCGCGTCTGCTGCACTCTCCAGCGCCGCGAGCGTGGCAGTTCCGCCCTCCGCACTCGCCACACCGGGTTTGTAGCCGCCTCGATCCAGACCTGAAATCAGCGCCACGCCGCCACGCTCCGGAATCGATGAGACGCTATCGACGACCGGGATTTCACCATCGAGACCAGCGATTCGTATTCCGTCGCGAAAGCTCCCTTTCCCACAAAAGACGGCAACGCGGAGGTCACTCTGGCGCCCCTTTGCATTGACCAATTTGGCACAAAGTTCCGGACCGACACCGGATGGGTCTCCAGCGACGAGGCCGATTGTTGTCACAGACATTTCTCACTCCCGTTTGACAAACTCATTTCAAATGTCTAACAGAGTGCATACGTATGCTCAATCAAAAACAACAGAAGCCATCTCGTATGAACGCCTTTGCAACAGACTCCCTTGAAGCGCGCATCGGCGCGCAAACCACGGAAGCGAGACGACTTTCGGGCCAGATCGTCTGCGGCGGCGGCTTGAGAAAAGCGCTCACAACAGCGCAATTCGATATCGAGAACCCCGCCACCGAAAGGATCATCGGCTCTGCGCCACGCTGCGGCATAGAGGATGTCAATTCTGCGGTGGATGCGGCTTCCCTTGCGTTCCGGTCTTGGTCGGCAACGCCGGCGAGAGAGCGCGGCGCCCTGCTCATGCGGGCAGCCGATCATCTCGACGGCTTCCGTGAAGACATTGCCCGGCTCTCGTCGCTGGAGACTGGCAACGCACTTCCAACCCAATCGCGCAATGAAGCCGGCACCATGGTCGACATCCTGCGTTATTTCGGTGGCCTGGCTGGCGAGATCAACGGCCGGACCTATCCGCCCGATCCTGGCCGGCTGCTCTATACGCGACGCGAGGCGCTTGGTGTCGTTGGCGCGATCATTCCGTGGAATGCACCGCTGATGCAGCTTGCCAGCAAGATCGCCCCGGCACTCGCCGCGGGCAACACCGTCGTGCTAAAGCCGGCCGAGCAAGCACCCTTGGCAGTGCTTCGGGTGTTCGAACTGCTACAGGCGGTTCTGCCACCCGGCGTCGCGAACGCAATCACCGGGCTCGGCGAGGAAGCAGGTCGCCTGCTTTGCCAACATCCGGCTGTACGCAAGATCAGCTTCACCGGATCGAGCGCCGTCGGCGCCTTGATCATGCACTACGCCGCCGACAAGATCATACCAGTCACAGCCGAACTCGGTGGCAAGAATCCGAACATCGTCCTGGCTGATGCCAATGTCGATCGCGCGGCGCGTGGCATTCTGCAGGGGCTTCGGCTTCAGCGTCAGGGCCAGTCGTGTTCCGCCGGTACGCGGATCTATATCCACGACGCCATCTATGATGCGGTGATCGAGCGCGTCCTGGCCGGCATTCCGTCTTTCCGGGTTGGAAACCCGCTGGATGAAGCGACACAGGTGGGCTGTATCGTATCGCGCAAGCAGTTCGATCGGGTCGAACGCTATATTGAAATGGCGCGGCAGACGCCGGGCGCCCGTATCCTTTGCGGCGGCCAGCGTCCCGAAGGTCTGGACAAGGGTTACTACTACTCGACGACGCTGATCGAGGGCGTTCCCGCAAGCTCACCCGTTTGCCGTGACGAGATCTTCGGGCCGGTCGCGACTGTCTCACGCTTTACCGATTTCGAGACCGTGCTGCAGGAGGCCAACGATACGCCTTACGGCCTCGCGGCAACGATTTTCACGGAAAACCTCCCGGCGGCGTTCGACTTCGTGTCGCGCATCGACGCCGGCTTCGTGCAGGTCAACCAGTTTGCCGTCGCGGAAGCCAACATCGAATAT
>NZ_RZPB01000356.1:0-6169 GCF_003998535.1 Mesorhizobium sp. M7A.F.Ca.AU.002.02.1.1
CCCGTGGCCGGGCTGTCGCTGGCACGGATCACGCCTTCGGCGATGTCGTCGACATAGGTGAAGTCGCGCGTGTGGTTGCCGTTGTTGAACAGTTTGATCGGCTCGCCAGCAAGGATGTTTTTGGTGAACAGGAACAGCGCCATGTCCGGGCGCCCCCAGGGGCCATAGACGGTGAAGAAGCGAAGCCCGGTCGTCGGCAGCCCGAACAGATGGCTGTAGCTGTGCGCCATCAGCTCGTTGGCGCGCTTGGTCGCGGCGTAGAACTGCAGCGGGTGGTCGGCCGGACGATGCTCGGAAAACGGCATGTCGGTGTTGGCGCCGTAGACACTCGAGGTGCTGGCATAGGTCAGGTGCGCGACGGCGCTGTTGCGGCAGGCCTCCAGCATGTTGGTGTAGGCGATGATGTTGCTTTCGACATAGGCGTGCGGGTTTTCCAGGCTGTAGCGAACCCCTGCCTGGGCGGCGAGATGGATCACCCGGTCGAATGCGTGGTCGGCAAAGCAGGCGTCGACCACGCTCTTGTCGGCGAGATTGCCGCGGATGAAATGGTAGCCGGCATTGGTCTTGCGGCTCGCCTCGTCCAGGAGCCGCAGTCTCGCCTCCTTGATTTCCGGATCGTAGTAGTCGTTGACGTTGTCGATGCCGACGACCTCGTCACCGCGCTCCAGCAGCCGCTTGGCTACGTGATACCCTATGAAGCCGGCCGCGCCGGTGACCAGAACCTTCATCAGAAGCGCCCATCCGTGACATGCCTGGGAAACAGACCCTTGATGTCGTAAATGACGCCGGGGGTCTTGCAAAGAGCCTGCAGGCCGTCGACGCCCAGAGCGCGGAACTGCCTGTGGCCGACGGCCACGATAACGACGTCAATGTCCTTCATTCCTCAGGTCCGGACATTTTCCTCAAAGGCCACCCCCATCACCAGAATCCGACTGCCAACGACCAAGAGCTACGACAGCGCGGCTGCTCCAGCAAGCATCTATTTCTCGGATCAACAGTGCGGGAACTTTTGATCAACAGCATTGCTTTATGCGATTGAAAAGATACCGTCTGCAACGCACCAACGCCGAACGATAGGGCCAATAATGCGATGTAATTTCCAGCACCGCTTCGGCGATCAACCCCTTGGCAAGTCGCCTGGGAGCCGAGACAGATCGATCTAGAGAGCGGAGATATTGCGTTCCGAAGCAGCTGTATGTTGGTGTCGTCGGGACGGCAACCTAATCAGATGCGTATGGCCGGCGGAGGGTACCGATCATCGGCCATAAGATCGGCCAAACATCCGGGCAAATTCGAAATATATCTTTATAATTACGTATTTAGCAGAAGCCAAGATCGGCCAGACATGGAAGAAAGCGTTTCAACTACATTCACCCGTTCCCCGACGGCAATGGCCGCGTCAGCCGTTTGATGAGCCACGCCATGGCCCATGAGGCTGGGATCGCCGCGCACGGGCTGTGGTCGATCTCACGCGGTCTAGCGCGCGGCGTGAAAAGCCGCACGGACTACAAGCGCATGATGGATCATGCCGATATGCCCCGCCAGGGTGATCTCGACGGACGGGGCAACCTCTCCGAGCGCGCACTCGGCGACTTTACGCTATGGTTCATGCAGGTGTGCATCGATCAGGTGAACTTTATGACCGGCTTGTTCGATCTCGACACGCTCGCGAAGCGGCTGCGTCGCTACGTCGAGCGCAGTGGCCTCAAACCCGAAGCCGCCCGCCTCCTGGAGGAAGCGCTAATGCGCGGCGAATTTGAACGCGGCGAAGCGTCTCGCATTAGCGGACTACCCGAACGCACGGCGCGTCGCGTGTTCAATGAGGTGATCGCGCTCGGTCTGTTGGCGTCGGAAACACCCAAAGGTCCGGTGTCGATACGCTTTCCGGCCAACGCATTGGATTCACTGTTTCCGAAGCTGTTTCCAGAAACCTAAGTGTGATTACTTGGCAGACGCCACGCTGAAATCCGCCAATCACCCCACGCCAGCCAAGGCTTGATTGCTCAAGCCGCTGGTCTGCTCGGGCTTCAGCCGCGCTTGAGCAGCGTCCAGACGGCCGGCACCAGGCTTGCCGCGAGAGCCACCTTGATCAGGTCGCCGACGATGAACGGCACGACGCCGAACTGCCACGACTTTTCCGGACCGATGAGCAGCGCCAGCCAGGCAAAGCCCATCGCCATCATGACGACTTCGCCAACCAGCATGGCGTTGAAAAGCTTGATCGGATGGCGGTCCCAGCCGCGATCCGCCGCCCAGCCGACAATGGCCGCCATGACCACGACGCCGGCGAGATAGCCGCCGGTCGAGCCGAGCATGTAGGCAATGCCGAGACCCTTTTCAGGCGTGCTCTGGAAGACGGGGAAGCCCATGGCGCCCTCGGCCATGTAGAGCAGCAGGGTGGCGACGCCGAGACGCATGCCGAAAGCGGCGGCAATCAGCAGCACGGCCAGCGTCTGCATCGAAATGTCGACCGGCCCGAGCATCACCTTGGTCTTGGCCGACAGTGTCAGCACAAGCGTTCCGGCGATGGCCAGGAAAAGCTGCGTTGCCAGCCGCGCCGCGCCGCTTTGCGGCAGAGCCAGAGAAACAAGCGGACGCATCGTAGTTGCAATTGCCATGGTATTTCCCCAATCCGATTGCCGCTACCAGATGTTCGCGGCCTCACATCCTCCTATATTGGCTTGCGTGTTATGCGGCAATCGGTTTTGCCGTTTCCCCAAACAAGGCACCGATGCATGGCACTGAAGTTCGAGACCGGCTTCGACCCCCTCTATGGCCAGGGGGTGAGCGTCGCGCCCGATGTCCAGCGCATCACGGCCCGCAATCCAAGCCCTTTCACCTTTCACGGCACCAACAGCTACATAATTGGCCGCGATACGCTGGCGGTGATCGATCCGGGGCCGCATGACGAGGCGCATCTGCGGACCCTGCTCGAAGTGATCGCAGGCCGGCCAGTCAGCCATATCTTCGTCAGCCATACGCATCGCGACCACTCCCCGCTGGCGGCCCGGCTGAAAGAGCGCACCGGCGCCATCGTGCTGGCCGAGGGGCCGCACCGGCCGGCAAGAGCCCTGCACATCGGCGAGACCAATGCGCTCGACGCCAGTGCAGACATGGCTTTCGTTCCCGACATCGCCCTTTCCGACGGCGAGGCGGTCGATGGCGACGGCTGGTCGATCAGGACGGTTCTGACCCCGGGCCACACCGCCAATCATGCGGCATTCGCGCTGGAAGGAACCGGCATCCTGTTTTCGGCCGATCATGTCATGGCCTGGGCAACCTCCATCGTCGCCCCGCCGGATGGAGCGATGGCCGATTACATGGCCTCGCTGGACCGTCTAATCGACCGCGAGGACCGCTTGCTGCTGCCCGGACATGGCGGGCCGGTGACGGCACCGCGCGCTTTCATGCGCGGGCTGAAGACGCACCGCAAGATGCGCGAGCGAGCCATCCTGGAGCGGGTCAGAGAAGGCGACCGGACGATTCCCGACATGGTCAGGGCGATCTACAGGGATACCGATCCGCGGCTGCATGGCGCCGCCGGATTGTCGGTGCTTGCCCATCTCGAGGATCTGACGGCGCGCGGTCTGGTTGTGACCGATGCCGCACCGGCCATCGACGGCATTTTCACGCCGGCCGGATAGGCAACGCAGCCCACTGCCAAGTGCCCGTGCCTCACTCGGCCGGCGCGGCGCCAACCTGACCGGCGACTTCCTGGTCGAGCTCGGCAAGGAAATCGACAATACGCGCGGCATTGTCGCCAAGGTCGTAGCGACCGTAGCGGGACGCCGACCGCATGTCGACGATGACCGTATCGCCATCGTCCGTCACGCGGATCGCCACATCGGCGGGAAGGCCGATCACGAAGCCCTTGGCGACGGCGGTGATGGTCACCTCGCTTTGCCCGGCGAGATCAGGATAGGGTTCCGATAGATCCCAGTCGCGCCGGTCGAGTACGGTTTCGACGGCATTGACGACAGTCTCGAACGGCAGGTCGTAGCTGCGTGCGCTGACCAGCGGATAGCTATCGGTCTGCAGCCGCTGTTCCCCAGGCGTCGACGGCGCAAGCACGTTCATATCCTTCTTGCGGTCGCTCACGTCGAGCGCCGGCGGTTCGTCGAAATCCGTCGAGATGTCCCTGAGCGGCGGATAGATCGTCGCCCAGTAGGCGGCGACGCCGTAGGGTGCGAGCACCAGCAGCGCCAGCAGCGCGCCGACCGTCAGGTCGCGACCGCCGCGGTCGCCGAAATTCCAGAGCCGCGAAAAGGCAAACCCGGCAAACAACAGCGCCATCGCCGCCAGCAGCGCGACAATGCCGAGCACCCACAGAAAGACAGGTGTTTCGACGAGATCGAAGCGATGGCCGACAAAGACCGTCAGCAGCAGCACCAACGAAAAAGCGGCCGTGCGCCGCGACCATCCGGCCGCCCTCGACGTTTGCCGTTCAGGAATACTTGCCATCGATTGCCGCACCACCCCAACCCGAACGGAGACTTAGAACCTTTTTGCGATGCCATGAAGCCGAAACATGCGACATCGCGTCAATCCGTCGGCAGGCGATAATCCTTGAACTGCTGGCGCAAGGTGATCTTCTGGATCTTGCCGGTGGCGGTGTGCGGAATTTCACCGACGAAGGCGACATCGTCCGGCATCCACCATTTGGCCACCTTGCCGTCCATGAAGTCGAGAATATCAGCCTTGCTCGGTTCCTTGCCCGGTTTGCGGACGACGACCAGCAGCGGCCGTTCGCCCCATTTCGAATGGTGGACGCCGATGGCTGCCGCCTCGGCGACATCGGGGTGACCGACAGCCAGGTTCTCGAGGTCGATGGTCGAAATCCATTCGCCGCCGGACTTGATGACGTCCTTGGCACGATCGGTGATCTGCATATAGCCGCCCGCGTCGATGTGGGCGACGTCGCCGGTATCGAACCAGCCGTCCCCGTCGAACTGCTCCACGCCGGCGCCGCCATAATAGGCACGGGCAACGGCCGGCCCACGCACTTTCAGGCGGCCAAATGTCTTGCCGTCCCAGGGTTGCGCATTGTTGTCGTCGTCGGTCACCTTCATTTCGACGCCGAACGGCGGATAGCCCTGTTTCTGCTGGACATCGAGCCGGGCTTCGCCCTCAAGACCAGCATAGTCCGGCTTCAGGGTGCACAGCGTGCCGAGCGGCGACATTTCGGTCATGCCCCAGGCATGGATGACCTGGACATCGTAGTTCTGCTGAAACTTCGTCATGATCGCGCGCGGGCAGGACGAGCCGCCGATGACGACCTTATTGAGATAGGGAAGCTTCTTGCCGGTCTCCTCCAGATGCTGCAGCAGCATCATCCAGACGGTCGGCACGGCCGCACTGAAGGTCACCTTCTCGGTATCGAGCAGTTCATAGATCGAGGCGCCGTCCATCTTGCAGCCGGGCATGACCAGCTTGGCGCCGATCATCGGCCCGCTCTGGCCAAGGCCCCAGGCATTGGCGTGAAACATCGGCACGACAGGCAGGATCGTGTCGCGCGACGACAACCCCATGGCGTCGGGCATGGCGGCGATCATGGCGTGCAGCACGTTCGAACGGTGGCTGTAGACGACGCCCTTGGGATCGCCCGTGGTCCCGGAGGTGTAACACATGCCTGCGGCGGTGCTTTCGTCGAAGGTCTTCCAGGCGAAGTCGCCATCCGCCTCGTCAAGCCACTCTTCATAGGCGACCACATTGGGCAACGTCGTCTGCGGCATGTGTGCCTTGTCGGTCAGCACGATCACCTGTTTCAGCGACTTGACGGCGCCGGCGATCTTCTCGAGCAGCGGCACGAAAGTCAGGTCGACGAAGACTGCCTTGTCCTCGGCATGGTTCATGATCCAGACGATCTGCTCGGGAAACAGCCGCGGATTGAGCGTGTGGTAGATGGCGCCGATGCCCATGATGCCGTACCAGGCCTCGATGTGGCGGGCGGTGTTCCAGGCCAGCGTCGCGATGCGGTCGCCCAACCCATAGCCGTCGCGCTCCAGCCGCTGGGCGACCTTCAGGGCGCGACGATGGATGTCGGCGTAGGTGGTGCGCACGATCGGCCCTTCGATCGAGCGTGACACGATCTCGCGCATGCCATGCTGCCGCTCGGCATTGTCGATGAGCTTATGGCAAAGCAGCGGCCATTCCTGCATCAGTCCCAGCA
>NZ_RZPB01000357.1:0-6154 GCF_003998535.1 Mesorhizobium sp. M7A.F.Ca.AU.002.02.1.1
AAGCAGCGTGGCGCCATGCATCTGGCCGGACAGGCCAATGCCCTTGACTGCCGCGAGTTCATGCGGATGGGAGGATTTGAGCTCGGCGATTGCGTCTTCGCAGGCCCGGATCCAGTGCTCGGGATTCTGTTCCGACCAGCCGGGGTGCGGCCGTGAAACATCAAGCGAACCATGGCCGGAACCGATGACGGTTTGCCCGGCATCGATCAGCAGCGCCTTGACGCCCGACGTCCCGAGATCGAGGCCCAGATACATGTCTTCCTCCCACGCCAGTTAATTTTTTCGGGTCTCGAAAAAATCTGGCTTGGCCAGTTTTTAAAACAAGATCCGCTTCGGGTCAATTCTCCGACAAATCGGCGGCGCGTCGCACAAACAGCGCTGACAGCGGACTGTCGGGCCGCGCCATCGAACGCTCCGCCGTGAGCGCCTTGGCCAGCGCACCCTCACCGGCGCGCAAGGCCGCCTCGATCAGCGTCAGGTCGATGACGTCGCGCTGGGCGTGGCTGCCACCGAAACGATGTGCGATCGCGCGGATCGGCCGGATCAGGCGCGCGGTCTCGGCGTAGCTGCCCTCACCGAATGCCTTGATGGCGAGCGTCAGCGGATGGCCGACATCCCGCGTGAAAGCCGCATTGTCGTCGCTGCCACGCATGGCCTCGCGCTGAGCCTCGAGCAAGGCGAGGGCCGGCGCATCTAACCCGGCACCCACGAAGGCCATCATCGCGTGGGCGTCGTTGAAGGCATAAAGACCCGCTCCCGCCTTGCCCCAGTTGGCGGCGAGTGCCGCCCAGCGGTCGCCGACATCGACGCCGCCGAGGTGGAGCCGCCACAGGATTGCCGAGGCATCGACCATGTTGAGCGCCATCGTCGATTGCACGCTGTAGATAGGGCCGTCATAGAGGGCCAGCACCGCGTCGGTCTCGCCGAGATCATAGTGGAACAGCGCCAGGTGCCACCAATTGTGGACCTGCAGGAAGCTCTCCCGTGTCCACGCTTCCGGATTGGCGCGCATCCAGGCAATGCCATCCCTTTGCCGGCTTTGCATCTCCATGACATGGGCGACGGCGTGCTGCGCCCAGCCGTCGCGCGGCTCGATGTCGACTGCCTCGCGGCCAAGCTGCTCGGCCCTGACATAGTCACCCATTTCCTCCAGCCCGAAAGCCTGCATGCCGAGCATGGCGTGGTAGCCGGGCATGCCGCTTTGCCACGAAGGCAGGGCACGAGCGATGCGGTCGCGCAGCATGCGGGCATTGCCGGTGAAGAAATCGATCTGGTGGCCGACCTGCAGCGCCAGCCCGTCGCGCGGGGTCTCGATGGTGATGTCCTCGAGAACGCGGCTGGCCTCATGCCAGCGCCCGCTGGCGAGATGGCCAAGGGCCGAGACATGCGCCCGCTCGCGCGTGGTCGCGGCAAGCGGCAGTGCGGCCTCGTGGCAAGCCTTGGCCACGGCCGTCGCCTCCCGCTCGGTGGCGAGGCCGAACAGATATCCCTTGAAGACATGGGCCATGACGAAGCCGGGATCTTCCGCGATGGCGCGGTCGACGGAAGCTACGGGATCGCCGATGAAGCACTGCAGTTCACGCACTGCCTGGCTGTAAGGCGTGAATCCCGCCTCCGTCGCGCCCGAAAGTGCCAGGCCGAATGCGTCCCTGATTGCCATGCGATGTCCTTTATCGACCCGTGACAGGCCCTTGATCCTTCGGCCCAAAGCGATCCTAAAGCATAGGCCACGGACACGCCAACCGTGCGCTACGCCAGACCTTTCAGTAGTCTTTGCAGTTTAGCAACCATGCGGGGCAGATTAGGCTTTGTAAAATTGAATGAATTGTGTCTTCATTGCGGCGGCTGGCGGGGGCTGGAAATCGCGAATCGAGAGGGGACGCGATGCGGCATGTGAAGAACTCGCTTCCGAACAGTCGTTCGGCGGATGCGCAGGTGACAATTGCTTCGCAACGGCGAAAGCCGCATCCGTTACATCCGTGGCTTATTAGCATCCTCTCAACTACAGCTTTTGCGTTGCTGCCCAACTCCGCCGCGTTTGCCGCATGCGTGCTGGCTCCATCCGCCGGAAACACCGTCTACACCTGTGACAGCGGCGACTCAGCCGGCAGCCTCACCGATCTCGACGGCGACAACACGCTGAATTTTCCCGCCGGCGGCACCGGGCAGATATCAGGCAATGTGACCTTTGGCGTCGGCACGGACCGGCATCGACATGCAGTCAGGCACCATAACCGGCACCGTCGATCAGGGTGGCGGCACGGATTTCTTCAAAATTGGCGCGGGCACCGTCACCGGCAATGTCCAGCAGGGCGCCGGCATCGACGACTTCAACATGAGCGGCGGCCAGATCGGCTCGCTCAACCAGGGCGACGGCCTCGACACCTTCACCATGACCGGCGGACGCATCGTCGATTTCTTCGACGATGGCGACCACGCCGTGATGACCGGTGGCCGCATCGGCCGGGTCAACATGAAGCTCGATCAGAACTATTTCAACATGTCAGGCGGCACCATCGACCGCAACCTCGTCACTGGCTTCGACAAGGACACGATCATCCTGTCGGGCGGCACCATCGGCGGCAACATCAGCGTCAGCGGCGGCAATGACAGCGTCACGGTCACCGGCGGCACGGTCGGTGGCGATATACTGATGAGCTTTGGCGCCGACAATTTCGTCTGGAACGGTGGCGGCATCATCTATGGTTCCGTCGATCTCGGCGGCGATAACGACACCGCCAGGCTCAGCAACCTCACCAACGCCAATCTCGGTGCCACGGATGCCATATCAGGTGGTGCCGGCACCGATGCGCTGACCCTGGACAACGTCAAACTGGATGGCGTCAGCCGGCTCCAGAACTGGGAAAGCATCGACGCCACCAATGACACCCAGCTGACGATGGACAGCAATCTGGTGCTCGGCGACAGCGGCACCGGCACGGGTTCGCTCAGTGTCGATGCCGCAAGCACGCTCTACGGCGGCGGCTTCAATGCGGCGATCCAGGCGTTTACGGCAGGCCAGCTGGCGCAGGTCACCAATGCCGGGCGCATCGACCTGACCAATGGCAGCACCGGCGCCACCGACAGCCTGACGATTTCGGGCAATTATGTCGGCCTGGGTGGCCTGCTGCTTATCCAGACCGAGCTCGGTGACGATTCCTCCGCATCCGACAAGTTGGTCCTGTCGAGCGGAACGGCTTCCGGTTCGACCGGCATCTCCGTGGTCAATCTCGGCGGCGCGGGGGCTGCGACCACGCAGGACGGCATCATGGTCATCCAGGCAATCAACGGCGCCACCTCGGGCGCCACGACATTCGCGCTCGACGCCCCGGTCGCCGCCGGGGCCTTTGAATATTATCTGTTCAAGGGCGGCGTCAGCGCCGGCAGCGAGGAGAACTGGTACCTGCGCTCGACGCTGAACACGCCGGCCCCGCCGGCCGCAGCCCCGCCGGCGCTGGAGCCTGCTCCGCCGCCGGCACCTGAGCCGCCGGCGGCCGAACCGCCGCCGCCGCCGCCCATCGACCCTGCGCCGCCGCCTCCGCCGGAATCCACCCCCGGCGATCCCGATCCGGTTGATCCGGCGCCGCCGGTCGTGCCGACCGATCCGCCGCCCGCGACACCACCGGCACCACCACCGGCACCAGTGGCGGATCCGCCCCCGCCACCGCCGGTGGTGCCAACTGAGGTGCCCGACCTGCCGACACCGGCGGCGGGCGAGGAAATCCTGCTCTATCGCATCGAGGTTCCGGTCTATTCGGCCTTGCCGCCGGTCGCCGAACATCTGGCGATGACGACGCTCGGCACATTCCACGAACGGCGCGGCGAGCAGAGCCTGTTGTCGAACACCGAGCTGTCGCCGGTCTGGGGCCGCATCTTCGGTCAGGACAGCAAGATGGCCTATTCAGGAACGGTATCGCCGTCCTTTGACGGCACCCTGTTCGGCCTCCAGGCGGGCTTCGATCTGTTCGGCCGCGAAACCGCGTCGGGCCAGACCGATCGCGCCGGCCTGTTCGTCGCCTATGCCAGCATGAATGGCGACGTGCGCGGCCAGGCGCTGGGCAGGGACAATCTGTCCGTCGGCAGCATGGATATCAACGGCACCAGTATCGGCGGCTACTGGACCCGGATCGGTCAGGGTGGCTGGTACCTGGACGGCGTCCTCATGGCCACCTTCTTCGGCGGCAACGCAACATCGTCGCGCGACATTGGCATCGACGTCGGCGGGACCGGCGTCACCGCTTCGCTGGAAGGCGGCTATCCCATCGCGCTGGCGCAAGGCTGGACGCTTGAACCGCAGGCGCAACTGGTCTGGCAGCAATTGTCGCTCGACGATGCGTCGGACCGCTTTGCTTCGGTTTCCTTCGATACGGACGGCAGCGTGACCGGCCGGCTCGGCGCACGGCTGCAAGGCGAAACAGCGATCAATGGCATGGCGCTGCAGCCGTATCTCAAGGCCAACATCTGGCACGATTTCGGCGGCACCAGCCATGTCAATTTCGACACCACCGACATCTCGACCGAGGGCAGATCGACCTCGTTCGAGTTCGGCGGCGGCGTGATTGCCAAGGTGACGGACAAGGTCAGCATCTTCGCCACCGGCGACTACACCACCAATCTCGGTGGCGACAAGCGTCGGATCCTCGAAGGCAATCTGGGCTTCAGCGTCAAATGGTAAGGCCGGTCAAAAAGACAGCTTAATTGCTGGAACGCATCGCCACCGTGGCGATGCCGGCGCCGACCAGCAGCGTACCGCCGGTGCGGTTGAAGATGCGGATCGCCTTGGGATTGCGCACCACGTTGCGTGCGCGTGCCGCGATCAGCGCATAGCCGAAGGCATTGGCGAAGGCGAGCGCCAGGAAGGTCGTCTCGAAGATCAGCATCTGCGTCCAGAAATCGGCGTGCCGGTCGAGGAACTGCGGCAGGAAGGCAACGAAGAACGTGATGCTTTTCGGGTTGAGCGCGGTGACCAGCCAGGCGTGCGCCATCATCTTGGCCGAGGAGACCGCGTCGGTGCGCGGTTCGGCCTTCAACGCGCCGCCGGCGCGAAACAGTTTCACGCCAAGATAGATCAGATAACCGGCGCCGATCAGCTTCAGGATGGTGAAGACGGTCGCCGAGGCCGCCAGCAGCGCGCCGATACCCAGCATCGACAACGTCATCGCAGTGAAATCCCCCAACGCCACGCCGACGGCCATCGGCAGAGCGGTACGCCAGCCCTGGCCCAGCGCATAGGACACGACCAGCAGGATGGTCGGACCTGGAATGATGAGAAGGATCGTCGATGCGGCAGCGAAGGCGGCCCAGTTTTCGAAGGACATGCTCGTCTCCTTTGAGCTTAAAGAAGAGGATAAATCCTTAGGCCCGGGAGAATGTAAAGAGGCGATTTCCCTAACTGCGCCAGCGGCAGATCGGTGTCAGTTCGCGCCGCTCAGCGTGCTCACTATATCGGCCAGGCTGACATTGGCACCGAGAACGGTTGCCGCCGCGACAATGGCAGCGGCAAAAAGCTTGATGTCGGTTTTTAAGGTCTTGCACATGGAGGCCCCTCGCTGATGGTTCGAGGAGTAGGAGACGCCGGCGCCGGGAATATGACTCGACCGAGGTCTTTTTGTGCAGCAGCCTTCGTTCAAGTTCAGGCAAGAAGGTCGAACATCGCCAAGGCCATGCGCAAATGCAGGCTGTGCAAGGTCTTCACGCTTTATCAACCATGAATGAGGAAAATGCCTGCTATCCGGCCGGACCGTGCTTCCCGCCGACAGCGTAGGGTCTGGGTATATGCGTGAGTTGCCGCAAGGTCTGACGCCGCCGCGAAATGGCGACGCAATCGAAACCGATCATCATCTTTCCCGCCGCGCCATCCTGTCCGGGGCAGGGGCGCTTGCGCTGCTGAGCGCCGCCGGTTGCTCGACCTCGGGCGGCGGCCTGCCGGCGCTCGAGCTCGACGACGTCACCACGGGTTCCGTGCGGCCGATCCGGCCAAGCATCAGCGTCGACAAGAACGTCACCAGTCCCGGGGTCATGTATGCCGGGCTGACCGACGGCGGCTTCAACGTTCCGGAAGTGCCATATCTGAAGGTCAAGCCGGAATTCCGCCGCCAGATCGTCGTCGACACGACAGGCGAGGCGCCCGGCACCATCGTCGTCCATCTCAAGG
>NZ_RZPB01000358.1:0-6149 GCF_003998535.1 Mesorhizobium sp. M7A.F.Ca.AU.002.02.1.1
TGGAGAGGTTCTGGGCGGCGCCCGAGACCGTGCCTTGCTCGGCAACGGCGATGAAGAACTGCAGCTGGCGGATGGTGAAAGCCATGCCCGGACTAAACACCGGCGGCCGAATGAAGGAAAGCCGACTGCAGAGCTTATCCCATGACCTGAGAGCTGGCGCTCAACCGAGCGCCAACTTGATGCGCCGCCGGCATGCGGGGCCATAGCGCAGCGCAAGCATGAATGCCGTCTCCAGAGCCACGACGATGACAATGATGCGCAGGCCCACCGTGAAGGAGTCCCGGCCGCTGCCGCGCAGCAGATAGCCGGTGGTGAGAAAGCCCGCGTTCCAGAACGTGGCGCCGAGCAGCGTCGCGGCCGCGAAGGGCAAAGCGGGCAGACAGAGTGCGCCGGCGGCGATCGGCAGGTAATTGCGCACAGTCGGGATGAACTGCGCCAGCAAGGACACCCGGACGTGATTGCGCCGATAGGCCTGGCCGAGCCTGCGGTAGGTCGCGTGACGCAGGAACACGTACTTGCCGAAACGCTCGACCAGCCTGTCGGCACGGTCAGGTCCAACCCGGCGGCCGACCGCATACCAGACAAGGCAGCCGCTGGCGGACGCAAGCGTCGTCACCATCAGCAGGATCGCCAGCGTCGAAGCATCCGGCGCCGCCGTCATGCCGAGGAACAGCAGCAGCACATGCGAGGGCGGAATTGGCAGGATCTTTTCGGTGAAGGCGAGGCAGAAAACGCCCAACAGACCGAAGCCGAGGATGGCTGCCAGCGGCCCCGTCATGCGAAGCGACATGGTGACGCCGACACCAAACGGTGCCACGGTCCATCTCTGGAGAAAAGACAAAGCATCAGGCAACCTTCATCCTGGATCCAACGCTTCGATCGGTCGGCGTGGCGTTTGCTGCAGTCAGCGTCGGACCCGAAATCCGTTGCATATGTCGGGTCCGACGCCTTGGCGCCGGCATACGAGGCGAATCGCGCACCGACTGGTTCTGTTTGCCGCGAATGGATTGCGTGGACATTGCGCCTCGGCGCGGACGAGACGTGTTTGACATCGACACCAATCGTAACTAACTAAGTTACATGAAGCGCAACAGCCGACTGTCCTCTACCCTGCACATTCTCGTCCACATGGCCGAGAAGCCCGAACAGGCGCTGACCTCCGAGCAGCTTGCCACCTTCATCCACACCAATCCGGTGGTGGTCCGCCGCACCATCGCAGGCTTGCGCGACGCCGGCATCGTCACCTCGTCGCGCGGGCACGGTGGCGGCTGGCTGCTCGGGCGGGCGCCCGAGAAAATATCCCTGGCCGAGATCAGCGTCGCCCTTGGCGAGACACTGCTGCCGTTCAGCACCGATCCGGAAAGCCCCGGCTGCCTCGTCGAGCAGGCGGTGATCGCCGTGCTCGACGATTTTCGCAACGCCGCCGAAAGGCTGCTGGCGGAGAAGCTGAGCCGCATCACGCTGGCTGACCTGACCGCCGATTTCCGCCGCCGTTTTGACCTCATTGGAGTCTCCAGCCATGCAGTATGATCTTGCCGTCGTCGGCGGCAGCTTTGCCGGCCTGTCCGCCGCCATCCAGGTGGCGCGGGCAGGACGCAAGGTGCTGGTGATCGACGCCGGCCGGCCGCGCAACCGCTTTGCCGAGCATTCGCACGGCTTCCTCGGACATGACGGGCGCGCGCCCGGCGCAATCCTGGATGACGCAAGGCGCCAACTACTGGCCTATCCGACAGCCAGGGTTGTCGACGGGCGCGCCGACAAGGCCCTTGCCGCTGGCAGCAGCGATTTCGAAATCACCACCGAGGGTGGCGAGACATTCGGCGCGGCACGGCTGGTACTGGCCACTGGGGTGCGCGATATCCTGCCGGAGGTTGCCGGGCTTGCCGAGCTCTGGGGAAAGAGCGTGCTGCACTGCCCCTATTGCCACGGCTACGAAGTTTCCGGCGGGCCGCTCGGCGTGCTCGCAACCGGTCCGATGTCCATGCATCAGGCACAGCTGATCACCGATTGGGGCGATGTCACGCTGTTCGGCAATGGCCTGTTCGAGCCTGACACAGAGCAGATGCGCGCGCTGGAGAGCCGAAAGGTGCGGTTTGAGCCCACCAGCGTTGCCGAGCTAGAGGAAGACGGCTCCGGCGGATTGATCGTCCACCTCGACGACGGCAGAAAGGCCGGCGTCAGGGCGGTGTTCACCGCTCCGCGCAATATCATGGCCAGCCCGCTGGCCGAACAGCTCGGCTGCGGCTTCACCGAAGGCCTCCTCGGCCCGGTGATATCAGTCGACGACAGGCAGCAGACGACCGTGCCCGGCGTCTACGCCGCCGGCGACGCGGCACGTTCGATGCACAACATCGCCCTTGCAGTATCGGGTGGCACCTTTGCGGGCGTCTGCGCCCACCAATCGCTGGTCTTCGGCTAGAACCCGGCTTCCGCGCCGGCGATGCTGAGCCGGGCGCCGGCCTGCGCAAGGGCGGCGGCCAGGTCGTGCGGCGGCGAGCGGTCGGTGGCGAGTTCGGAAAAGCTGTCGAAGCCGCAGACCTGGACCAGACCAAGACGGCCGAATTTCGAGTGATCGGTGATGACGAGGGACCGCTGGCCGCGCGACAGCACCATGCGGGCGAACTCGGCCTCATCCAGATCAAAATCCATGACGCCCATCACCGCGTCGACGCCCCCGGTGGAAATGATGGCGTGACTGACCGAGAAGCGACTGACAAAATCGATCGCCGAGGCGCCGAAAGCAGCACCGGAATCGCTGCGCAACTCGCCGCCGGCCATATAGACCTTGTTGCCGTTGATGGTGGCCAGCGTGCGGGCGATGTCCGAGGAATTGGTGACGACCGTCAGGCGCCGGTGGCCGAGCAGTTCACGCGCAAGGAACGAGGTCGTCGTTCCGGTGTCGAGCATGATGGATTCCCCGTCGCGGATGGTGGCGGCGACCATGCGGGCAATGACGCGCTTGGCGTCGGCGTTCTCACGCATGCGCCGCTCGAACGGCGCTTCGCCGATCATTGACGGCAGGCCGATGGCGCCATGCATCTTGAGGACAGAGCCATCACCGGTCAGCGGCTTGACGTCGCGGCGCACCGTCTCGAGCGACACGCCCAGCCGGTCGGCCAGACTGGCGATGGTGACGGTGCCCTCTTCCTGCAGGAGCCGCAGGATCTCGCCGTGTCGTTTGGACTGGGCCATCTGGTTTCCCGAACTGATGCTCTTGACCGATTCTAAGGTAATTCAATTGCTTTTAAAGGAACTACCTTATGCTTTCAGGCAAAATACCCAAAAAAAGTCACAGCTTTTTATTGACAAGCGGGAAACCCTGGCGTGAAATCAAAGACATTAACAGGCTTCAGATCTGCGACTGGGGGCAGAGCCGCAACTCAGCGATCAGGCCGTTTGGAACGTGCCTGTACAAGGAATTTTCAGATCCGCGGGGGCGGATGCCGGGCTCAAAAACCTGGCCAAGGGGCTCGTCGGTGCGGTGCGGGATACCGATCCTGGCGTCCCGCACCGACGAGATTATTTACGTTTCTCCCCGCCGTCGTTGCGCTGTTCACGGCGCCTTGTCGAAGCCCAGCAAACCAGGGATGATTCCGTGACCGCCGAAGACCGCATCCGCGCCCTGCCCTGCTGGACCGGTGGCATCGAGATCGCACCGCTGCCCGGCGGTCTGAGCAACGCGAATTATGTGGTCACGGACGCGGCGGGACGACACGTCGTGCGCTTCGGCAAGGACTATCCGTTCCACCATGTCTTTCGCGAGCGCGAGGTGATGACGGCGCGGGCGGCGCATGCCGCCGGTTTCGCGCCGGCCGTCCGCCATGCCGAACCGGGCATCATGGTCACAGAGTTTCTCGGCGCCAAGACCTATCTCGCCGAGGACGTACGCGCCAATCTTGGCCGCGTCGCAGCCCTGATGCGCGCCTTTCACCGGGAGATGCCCACTCACGTCTCCGGCGCCGGCTTCATGTTCTGGGTGTTCCATGTCATTCGCGACTATGCGCGCACGCTTGAAGAAGGCGGCAGCCGCAAGCGCAGCGACCTGCCGCGCCTGCTGACGCTGGCCGACGAACTGGAGCGCGCGCAGAAACTGCTGCCGATCGTCTTTGGCCACAATGATCTGTTGCCGGCCAACATTCTCGACGACGGCAACAGGCTGTGGCTGATCGACTTCGAATATGCCGGCTTCAACACGGCGATGTTCGACCTCGCAGGCGCCGCCTCCAACGCCGGCATGAGCGACGAGGAATCCTTCGCCTTCCTGACCGCCTATTTCATGAAGGAACCGGACGAAGCGATCCGCCGTTCGCACGCGGCCATGCAATGCGCCTCGCTGCTGCGCGAGGCGATGTGGAGCATGGTGTCCGAGCTCTATCTCGACGCGCCCGGTATCGACTACGTCGCCTACACCGAGGAAAACCTCGCCCGGCTCGACACGGCGCTGGAAAACTACAGAACGAAGTACGGGATGCAGAAATCATGACATTGCCGACCCAGGCCGCCATCGTCGTCATCGGCGGTGGCATCATCGGCTGTTCGACGGCTTATCATCTGGCGCGCGACCACAAGGCCGATGTCGTTCTGCTCGAACAAGGCAAGCTGACCTCGGGCTCGACCTGGCATGCCGCCGGCCTTGTCGGCCAGTTGCGCTCGTCGGCTTCGATCACCCGCGTGCTGAAATACTCCGTCGACCTCTACAAGGGCCTCGAGGCCGAGACCGGCCTTGCCACCGGCTGGAAGATGACCGGCTGCCTCGGGCTCGCCACCAATGCCGACCGCTGGACCGAGTACAAAAGGCTGGCGACGACGGCGAAAAGCTTCGGCATGGACATGCAATTGCTATCACCGGCGGAAGTCAAGGCAATGTGGCCGCTCATGGAAACCGGCGATCTTGTCGGCGCCTCCTGGCTGCCGACCGATGGCCAGGCGAGCCCCTCCGACATCACGCAGTCGCTGGCCAAGGGCGCGCGCATGCATGGCGCCAAACTGTTCGAGGATGTCCGCGTCATCGGCTTCGAAATGAAGGACGGCCGCATCACGGCGGTGAAGACCAACAAGGGCGACATTGCTTGTGACAAGGTGGTCAACTGCGCCGGCCAGTGGGCGCGGCAGGTCGGCGCCATGGCCGGCATCAACGTGCCGCTGCAGCCGGTGAAGCACCAGTACATCATCACCGAGAAGATCGACGGACTGGCGACCGACGCGCCGACCATCCGCGATCCGGACCGGCGCACCTATTTCAAGGAAGAGGTCGGCGGGCTGGTGATGGGCGGCTATGAGCCGAACCCGCAGGCCTGGGCTACTGGTCTCCCCGGCGGTGACGTCCCCAATGATTGGGAATTCAGGCTGTTCGACGATGATTACGACCATTTCGAGCAGCATATGAGCCAAGCGATCGCGCGCGTGCCGGCACTGGAAACCGTCGGCGTCAAGCAGATGATCAACGGGCCGGAGAGTTTTACGCCGGACGGCAATTTCATTCTCGGCACAGCGCCCGAATGCGCCAACATGTTTGTCGGCGCCGGCTTCAACGCCTTCGGCATCGCCTCGGGCGGCGGCGCTGGCTGGGTGCTGGCGCAGTGGGTGGTCGATGGCGAAGCACCGCTCGACCTGTGGGTGGTCGACATCAGGCGCTTTGCTAATTTGCACCGTGACCGTCAGTGGGTCTGCGACCGCACGCTGGAGGCCTATGGCAAACACTATACGATCGGCTTTCCGCATGAGGAGTATGCCAGCGGGAGGCCGCGCATCGTCTCGCCGCTCTACGACAGGCTGAAACAGCAAAATGCCGTGTTCGGCTCGAAGCTCGGCTGGGAACGGCCTAACTGGTTCGCGCCCGAAGGCGTCGAGCCGCAGGACATCTATTCGATGGGCCGGCAGAACTGGTTTGTGGCGGTCGGCGACGAACACCGGCATGTGCGCGAAAAAGTCGGCATCTTCGATCAATCCTCCTTCGCCAAATACGAGCTGAGCGGGCCCGATGCGCTGAAGGCGCTGGACTGGGTCTGCGCCAACGACGTCAGCAAGCCGGTCGGCCGGCTGACCTACACGCAGCTTCTCAACACACGCGGCGGCATCGAGGCCGATCTGACGGTGGCGCGGCTGGCCGAAGAGAAGTTCTACATCGTCACCGGCACAGGCTTCCGCAC
>NZ_RZPB01000359.1:0-6142 GCF_003998535.1 Mesorhizobium sp. M7A.F.Ca.AU.002.02.1.1
ACCTTGGTGCGACCATGGTCAACGACAAGACCAAGGGGGAGCGCATCGGCCTGCGCATCCGGGTGCTCGACGGTACCGGCACGCCGCTCAAGGATGCGCTGATCGAGATCTGGCAGGCAGATGCGGATGGGCTCTACAATTCGCCGGCTGAACTGCGCGGCGCGGCCGATCCGAACTTTTTCGGCTGGGGCCGTTGCCCGACCGACATGGACACCGGTCTGTGCACGTTCGAGACGATCAAGCCGGGCCGCGTGCCGTTCAGGGACGGAAGCCTGATGGCCCCGCACATCACCCTCTGGATCGTCGCGCGCGGCATCAATCTCGGCCTGCACACACGGCTGTATTTTTCCGATGAGGAAAAGGCCAATGCCGGGGATGCGATCCTGGCGCGCATCGAGCACCGCGTCCGCGTGCCGACGCTGATCGCCGAGCGCAACGGCGATATTTATGTTTTCGACATCCATCTCCAGCGGGAGAAGGAAACGGTCTTCTTCGACAGCTGATGGTCAGGAGGAGCAGGATATGACCGTATCGCCCTTCGACCATCCACTGCTCTCCGCTCTTCTCGGCGACGAGGAGGCGAACCGGCATTTTTCCATCGAGGCGGAAATCGAGGCGATGCTTGCCTTCGAGCGGGCGCTGGCGCAAGCGGAAGCTGAAAACGGGATTATCACCAAGGATGATGCCGCCGCGATCGTGGCCGCACTTGCCACATTCCGGCCCGACACCGCCTTGCTGCGGGCTGCCGTCGCCAAAGACGGCGTCATTGTGCCGGAACTGGTACGCCAGATCAGGGCGGCGGTCGGCGAACCGCATGGCGACAAAGTGCATCTCGGCGCAACCAGCCACGATGTCATCGATACCGGCCTGGTGTTTCGGCTGAAGTCCATCGTCGAGCATCTCGGCCTGCTCCTGACCGAGACCATTATACGGCTCGTCTCGCTCGAAGAGCGGTTTGGCGGCAGGGCGCTGACGGGAATGACGCGCATGCAGCCAGCCATTCCGATCAAAGCGGCCGACCGCGTCAGGACGTGGCGGGCGCCACTGCAACGGCATCAGGAAAGATTGTCGGAACAGTCGAGGCGTCTGCTGGTGGTGCAGTTCGGCGGTGCCGCCGGCACGCTGGAAAAGCTAGGCGACAAAGGTCCGGCGGTGCGCGCAGCACTGGCCGCAAAGCTCGGCCTTGGCGACGCCCCGCATTGGCAGAACCAGCGTGACGCACTCGCCGATTTCGCCGGCCTGATGTCGCTGCTATCAGGCAGCCTCGGCAAATTCGGCCAGGACATCGCGCTGATGGCGCAAGGTGGAACCGAGATCGAGCTTTCCGGCGGCGGCGGCTCTTCGGCCATGCCGCACAAGCAGAACCCGGTGAAGGCCGAAGCGCTGGTGGCGCTTGCCCGCTTCAACGCCACGCAGCTTGCGGGCATGCATCACGCGCTCGTGCATGAGCAGGAGCGCTCGGGCGCTGCCTGGACGCTGGAATGGCTATTGCTGCCGCAAATGGTCATCGCGACGGCCGCGTCGCTCCGCCTTGCCGCTGAGCTGGCCGCACAGGTCGAAAGTCTCGGCCACTGATGCGCACGCAAATCGTCATCGTCGGGTCCGGACCGTCCGGCCTGCTGCTTGGGCAGCTTCTGGCCGGCATCGGCGTCGAGACGGTCATTCTGGAACGCGCGAGCCGCGAGCACGTGCTTGGCCGAGTGCGGGCAGGGGTGCTCGAACAGGGCACCGTCGAATTGCTGGAACAGGCCGGCGCGGCGGCAAGGCTGCACGCGGAAGGACTGCCGCATTCCGGCATCTCGCTCGCCTTCGACGGACGCCTGCACCGCATCGACCTCGAGGCACTGACCGGCGGCAGGCATGTCACCGTCTATGGCCAGACCGAGGTGACGCACGATTTGATGGACAAGCGCGATGCGGACGGACTGACCACGATCTACGAGGCGGCAAATGTCGCGTTGCACGATTTCGACGGCGCCGCACCTTTCGCGACCTATGACAAGGACGGGGTCACGCATCGCATCGATTGCGACTTCATTGCCGGCTGTGACGGCTATCACGGCGTCAGCCGCAAATCGGTGCCCGAGCGTGCGCTGAAAATCTTCGAGCGGCAGTATCCGTTCGGCTGGCTCGGCGTGCTGGCCGAAGTGCCGCCGGCCGATCACGAACTGGTCTACGCCAATCATGAAAGGGGTTTTGCCCTGTGCTCGATGCGCTCGACGCACCGCAGCCGCTATTATGTGCAGTGTCCGCAGGACGATCGCGTCGAAGCCTGGCCGGACGAGCGCTTCTGGGACGAGCTGCGCCGCCGCTTGCCCGAGCAGACGGCGGCAAGCGTCGTCACCGGCCCATCCTTCGAGAAATCGATCGCGCCGCTGCGCTCCTTCGTTGCCGAGCCGATGCGCTTCGGCCGGCTGTTCCTGGTCGGCGACGCCGCCCACATCGTGCCGCCGACCGGCGCCAAGGGTCTGAACCTCGCTGCCAGCGACGTGCGCTATCTCTTCTCGGGTTTGTGCGACTTCTATCGCGACAAATCCGCGGCTGGCATCGACTGCTATTCGCAAAAGGCGCTGGCGCGGGTCTGGAAGGCGGTTCGCTTTTCCTGGTGGATGACGACGATGCTGCATTGTTTTCCCGACACCGCCGAGTTCGGCCAGCGCATCCAGGAGGCCGAGCTCGACTATCTCGTGCAGTCGCGTGCCGCATCGACCGCGCTCGCGGAAAACTATGTCGGCCTGCCCTATTGAGGGCTGCGGATCATCCGGCGCCTTGCTGCCTGGCAAAATCCAAAAGCATCGGGCGCTGCCCCTTGAGGATTTTCACCTCGGCCTCGGGCAAGGTGAACCAGCCCGCTCTGTCGACCTCCGGGAACTCCTTCAGGGATCCCGACCTTGGCGGCCATTCCATGGTGAAAATGTTGCTCTTGATGGCGGCCACGTCGATGTCGATGGTCGCCTCGACAGACCAGGCCGAGACGATCTTGCCGCCGGGTTGTTTGTAGTCGCCGAGCCGCGCGAAGGGACCATCAACCTTGACGCCGAGCTCTTCCTCGGTCTCGCGTTGCGCTGCCGTCAACTCATCCTCGTCCTCGCCGACGAGACCCTTCGGCATCGACCAGGCGCCATCGTCCTTCTTCGCCCAGAACGGCCCGCCCGGGTGAACCAGCAACACCCTGAGATCGCCATCGCTGCGGCGATAGATCAGCAATCCCGCACTGCGTTTTGCCATTTTTGTACGTCCATTTGCGAAGCCGGCAGCCTGCTGATGGTCCTTGAATCGTTGATGCGAACCTTGCACTAGGGGATTGCGACGCTATGTCAGGCGCGTCTGCATTGCACCTCGGTCGCGAGTCCGGCAATCTGATACCATCGCTTATTTGGCGGCTCGAAGGCTAGGTGACGATGCAACTCGGTCTTATTGGCTACTATAGCGACTTCGTGGTGTATCCGCTGGTGATCGCCGTGCTGGCAGTGGCCGGGCTGCTCGAGGCTGGCGAAGAGAGTGCGCCAGGCTGGATCGGCACTGTCCTCGCCTGTCTCGGCCTCTGGACGCTGATCGAGTATGTGCTGCACAGGTTCGCTCTTCACCATATTCCTTACGTCAAGGACCTGCACGACCGTCACCATGTCGAGGAACGCAGTTCTGTGGGCACGCCAACCTGGCTCAGTCTCGGCGTGCATGCGCTGGTCGCGTTTGTGCCCGTTTGGGTGGTCTCAGATTTCGCCACCGCGAGCGCGGTGAGCTGCGGGTTGATGCTGGGATATCTGTGGTACATCAGCATCCACCACATGATCCATCACTGGCACCCGGCGCATCCGAGCTATCTCTATACGCTCAAGCGCCGTCATGCGGTGCATCACCACATCGACGAAACGGCCAATTTCGGTGTGACTTCGGCATTCTGGGATCGCGTTTTCGGCACGGCGCAGCTCTGAAGTCCTCAGTCCTCGCCGTTCAGCGCCTCTTTCCGCGACCGCCGGAAGTCTTGGCTCCGCGAGGCCCGCTCTGGACCGGCGTGTTGTTCTGGTTCTCGTCGGACAGTTTTCGCCAGCGGGCAAGGCGCTCCGGGTCGAGCGTCCCCGCCTTCAAGGCAGTCTGAACCGCGCAACCCGGCTCGTGCACATGCGTGCAGTCGCGGAACTTGCAGAGCGGTGCAAGCTCGGTGATTTCGGCAAACAGCGTGTCGATGCCGTAGCCGACATCGCTGACCTGCAGCGTCCGCATGCCCGGCGTGTCGATCACCCAGCCACCGCCGGCGATGGAATGCAGCGATCGCGACGTGGTGGTGTGGCGTCCCTTGGAATCGTGCTCGCGGATGCCCCCGGTCTGTTGCGGCGATTGCTGCGCCGATCCGGCCAGCGTGTTGACCAGCGTCGATTTGCCGACGCCGGAGGAGCCGATCAGCGCCACCGTCTGGCCGACACCGCACCAGGCAGCCAGGACGGTTGCCGCATCCGATGTGCGGGGGTTCAGCATCACCACCGGCAATCCACGCTGCAACGCCGCAGCTTGCTTCTGGTAGGTCTCGGCGTCTTCAGCGGTATCGGCCTTGGTCAGCAGGATCACCGGCGTCGTTCCGGCCTCGTTGGCCAGCGCCAGATAGCGCTCGAGCCGGGCGGGATTGAAGTCGGCATTGCACGAGGTGACGATGAACAGCGTATCGACATTGGCCGCGGCAAGCTGCGGCACCCTGCCGCCGCCCTGGGTGCGGCGTTCCAGCACCGTCTTGCGGGTCAGGCGGCGCTTCACAAGGTGTTCATGCCCATCGACCAGCACCCAGTCTCCGACGGCATAGTCACCGGTGTTTGCCTGCGCCGCCAGCGTCAGATCGACCGGCCCTGCCTGGGACAGGCCGGTCAGGCGATCGCGGTGGACGGTGGCGATCCGCGTCGGGACAAGATTGGCTTCGCCGGGCTCGAGCTGGTCGCCGAAAAATTCGGTCCAGCCCAGGCTGGCGAGCGATGGCGTGGAGTGATCCGTCACGGCTTTGACCACGGCGTCACGGACATTGGACGGTATCCCTGGCAGGGGGGCGAACGGGGTGGGGTGATTTCCAAGCCGTGTATGGGCGGCATGGCGACATTTGGCAAGCAGGCCCGTAGCTGAGGGCTGAGCGGCAAGCTTCTGCAGCCCTTCGTCGAACTGACAATGAAGTCCATGACGCCATCAGTTTTGAAGCGTTAACAAATAATTTGACGCATGGAATATTTTTGCGTTCTATTGGGAACTGTGAAAATTGACTGAATAAGTTCCGTCAAGCATTGTCGCATCCGGTCAACGGCCGCATGACTGTGGGCGGGGCCGATCGTTGGCAGGGGATCAGGAATATATCGATGGCGGAGAAGACGCACCGCACGATGGACGACTTCGCCCAGGCATGCGGCGTGTCGCGCCCGACGCTGTCCAAATATTTCGACGATCCGGCGAGCGTGAAGCCAGCGACGCGGGCGCGCATCGAAGCCGCCCTGCGTTCCTCGGACTATCAGCCGAACCTTTTCGCCCGCAATCTCAACCGCAAGCGCACCCGCAACATCGGCATCGTCGTGCCGACGATCACCGATCCTTTCTACGCCGAGATGGTCAGCCGCATCGAATTTCGTTGCCGCGACGAAGGCTACTGGCCGATCGTCATTTCCTCGCATGGCTCGCCGAAGCTGGAGGCGGAGTCGGTCAGGACGCTGCTGTCGCTGAAGGTGGCCGGCGCGATCATCGCCCCGCTCGGCCTTGCCTCCGACCGCAGCGTCTTCGACAAGCTCGGGCAGGACATTCCGATCGTCTATTTCGACACCTATATCGAGGGCGATACGCCGTTCGTCGGCAACGACAACCGGCAGAGCGTGTCGACCATCGTCGACTATCTCTGTCGCTCGGGCGAACCGCCGGTCTATCTCGACATTCCGCATGTCAACCACAACTCCGGCGAACGCCAGGAGAGCTACATCGTCGCGATGGAGACCGCCGGCTTCAAGCCGGCCGTCATCGAGGCCGCGCGCGATTACACCTGGGACTTCGAACGCATCGGCTACGAGCAGACGGAAAAAATGCTGGAGGCCGGGACCTTGCCCGGCCGCACCATCCTGTGCGCCAACGATCGTCTCGCCTTTGGCGTAATGGCGGCCGCGTACTCGCGCGGCCTGAAGGT
>NZ_RZPB01000035.1:0-18188 GCF_003998535.1 Mesorhizobium sp. M7A.F.Ca.AU.002.02.1.1
CGCGACAACAGGTCCGATCTTTCGGACCTCCGACGCAACGTGCAGATGATCTTCCAGGATCCTTTCAGTTCCCTGGACCCGAAGCAAAACGTCGGTGCAATCCTGGCAGAGCCCCTGCTATGCCATGGGTTGGCGACCAAGGCCAAGGCTTTGGAGAAGGCGAAACATCTTCTGGAGCGTGTCGGCCTCGAACCGTCGATGATAACCCGTCTTCCGCACGAGTTTTCCGGCGGTCAGCGCCAGAGAATTTGTATCGCCCGGACCCTGATGCTCGACCCGAAGGTCATCATAGCCGACGAGGCCGTCTCGGCGCTCGACGTTTCGGTCAAGGCCCAGGTGATCGACCTGCTGCTTGAGCTGCAGGAGGAACTACGGCTGTCATACCTCTTCATCAGTCACGACATGGCTATTGTCGAACGTGTCAGCCACCGCGTGGCTGTCATGTATCTTGGCGAGATCGTGGAGATCGGGCCCAGCCGCGAGGTGATAGGGAATCCGAAACATCCTTATACCCAAAAGCTGATGTCGGCGGTGCCGGTCCCAGAGCCGACCGCCGACAGGCACCGCTTGATCGGCAAGCCGGTGACCGAATTGCCGTCGCCCATGCGGTCGCTCGATTTCATTCCGCCGAAGCGGCAGCCTCGCGTGGTTGGACCCGACCACTTCGTGATCGAGTGACAGGCTCTAAAGGGCGCTTCAGATGGACGCCTTTGGACGAATCCGAGCAAGGCGCTTCCCTATACCGATGGAGAATTCGATGAACACATATGCTGAGCAGTTCCAAATTGGAGTGAAGGCGGCGTCCTTTTTACGACAGGACAAAAAACTCCTTATCGATGGAAAATGGGTGCCGGCTCGGTCCGGGAAGGTTTTCGACACATATGATCCGGGCACGGGACGCGTAATTGCGCAGGTTCCGGAGGGCGACACCAAGGATATCGACATGGCCGTCAAAGCTGCCCGGCGGGCCTTTGAAGAAGGCCCATGGAGCCGCATCACGCCCAGCGAGCGTGGACGTCTCATCTGGAAACTCGCGGATCTGCTGGAACAGAACGCCGATGAACTGGCCGAACTGGAGGTTCTCAACAATGGCAAGCCGCTTGCCAATGCTAGGAATTCAGACGTTGCGCTCAGCGTAGATATGTTCCGCTACATGGCGGGCTGGGCGACCAAGATCACGGGGGAAACCATTTCGATCTCGGCGCCGGACAAGTACCATGCCTTCACCGTGCGTGAGCCGGTCGGGGTCGTCGGGCAGATCATTCCGTGGAATGCGCCACTGCTCATGCTGGCCTGGAAGGTCGCTCCGGCGCTGGCCACCGGCTGCACGATCGTGCTCAAGCCGGCAGAGCAGACCCCGCTGACAGCGCTGCGCTTCGGCGAACTGGCCCAGGAGGCCGGCATTCCCGCTGGCGTGATCAACATCGTGACCGGTTTTGGGCCGACGGCGGGCGCGGCGATCGCCTCACACCCGCAGATCGACAAGGTTGCCTTTACGGGTTCCAGCGAAATCGGTCGTATAATCGTCAGGGCCGCCGCTGGCAATTTGAAGAAAGTGTCGCTCGAACTGGGAGGGAAGTCGCCCGTTATCGTCTTTCCCGATGCTGACATGTCGGTTGCCATTCCCGGTGTCACGCAGGGCATTTTTGCCAATAGCGGCCAGGTCTGCACTGCGGGATCGCGACTGTTCGCCCATAAGAAAGTGTTTGACCAGATCGTGGATGGGATCGGCCAGCGGGCCGGGAATATCCGGGTCGGCCATGGCCTCAGCGAAGGCGTCCAGATGGGCCCCGTCATTTCCCCGGTCCAGTGCAACCGCGTAATGGACTATATCGAGCAGGGCAGGAGCGCCGGCGCAACGGTGGCGTTTGGCGGCACGCGGATCGGCAACGAAGGCAACTTCATTGCCCCCACGGTGCTGACCGATACCCGACCCGACATGGCGGTGGTGCAGGAAGAGATTTTTGGTCCCGTCCTGTGCGCCATGAGTTTCGATGACGACGACCTGGAACAGATCGCCCGGCAGGCGAATGACAGTATCTTCGGGCTTGCCGGCAGTGTCTGGACGCGGGACCTGAGCGTCGCCCACAAGATGGTACGGCGAATTCGCGCCGGCCGGATTGGGGTCAACGTACACGGTTCGGTTGATGCGGCGATACCCACCGGCGGCTTCAAGCAATCCGGCTGGGGCAGAGAACGGGGACAAGAAGGGCTGAACCTTTACACGGAGACCAAGTCGGTGATTATGTCGCTTTGAAGGGCTGCCAAAAACGGCATTGTGGGGCAGGGATGTCGCATTTCTATCGCTCCAAATAAACGATCACACCGGACAATTGGCTAATTTTGCTTCTATCAACCCGTCGCGCCGCCCGACCAGCATCGCTCATTGTCCATGAAAAGGAAGAAAGCCCGGCCAGGCGTGGCAGCCAGCTAAAGCTTTTCAGGCTTGGCGATGACTTTCGACGCATTCACGCCGGCTCTGATATTTCCCGAGCAGCGAACCATTCGGACCGTCGACCGTGTTTGCAGGGTAGTGCGTGAGTAGTATCGGACACATAGAATGTGAAATGCGACATCGCCTAAGCGATAGCAGTCATAGTTCGCGCACCTCTTGAACCAGACCGTCTACGATAACTCTTATCTTAGCCGGCAGAGCCTTTGTACGCAGCCCAAGGACGTTGACCGTCACCTCGCCGCCGGACATCCCATCCAGTTCGGTCAGCAGCTTTCCATCGCGAATGTCATCTTGAACTATCCATAGTGGAACCTGCCCAAGCCCGTGTCCCCTACTGCCATCCGCACCGTCTCGAAATCCTGGAGTTCATGTTTGACGGAAACAGCATGCCATGCGATCGAGCCGGATCTTGCTGAGCATCTCGAGCATGGCTGGCCGTTCGCAGAAGCGGACCGATCAACCTATTACACCCGACGGGGCGAGGTGGGTTACACGGACTTCCCTGCATATCGATCGGCAGCGTTGCACGCGGAGGTATGCTGACCGAGGCGGGTCGCGCAGGCAAGGAATACGGTTTGGAGGGGATCCACGTCGGCCACGTCATCGTCGATGGTGCCGTCGACGGCCACAAAATCCGCCGACGCTTTCCAGACGACGACTCGCGCCGTGACCGGTTGCTCGATATCGAGGGCGTCGTGGAATGCTCCGCCTTCCTCTATCGGCAGCACCACAAGGCTTGGTCGTTCGAGGTCGACGTCCGAACGTCCTTGCAGCCTTGGTGAGCTCTCGGTGGCGGAAACTTAGCGGCCTTTGAAGTTTGCAGCTCGGCGCCGACCAAAAGGCTATGCCACCGCATGCCGCGCCGGTCGAATGCGCGAACGCGGCCCAACTCGTACGTTGGAAATAAACGACCGCTGCTGCCCCGAAGGCTCGGATGGACCTTGTCAGGAAACGACGTTCCACTGTCCTGATCCACAGGATCGGGTTCGTTGTCCAAAGCAGGGTCCAGCGCGATATATGGACAAGCCGTCCGATAAATCGCCTTGGAGAGCGACCATGCGACTGCCGTGGCACCTCTCACCGAGGCACGAGCGAGAAAGTCCGCTTCACGGCAGTCGCATCGAACAGGCGTGATGCGTCACCGGCGAGCGCCAAGTCGCCGACGCAGAGCGTGACATTCGAGGCTTCGCCCCAGGTCGGCCGAGAGTGCAACAGGGCCGTCCTCGACAACAAGGTCCACCCATCGGCGGTAGCAGTCATGACGAGCCGAGCGCAAGGAGAATGACATGACTTCCAGCAGCATCGTTCGTCAAGATAACGGAGAGCGAACTCATTCAACAATGATGGCTTGGCGCGTGCACGAGTTCGGGCCACCAGAGATCATGAAGTACGAGCGCGTTCCGCGGCCTGATCCTGGCCCCGGCGAGGTCCTCGTCAAAGTTGAAGCCGCCGGCGTCGGACCGTGGGATGGTTGGATCCGGGCGGGCAAGAGCGCCTTACCGCAACCGCTCCCTCTCACGCTAGGCTCGGATCTCTCCGGCGAAATCGTCGCCAAGGGGTCCGGAGTTTCAGAACTGCGTGTGGGAGATCAGGTTTATGGCGTTACGAATCCGCGGTTTATAGGGGCCTACGCCGAATACGCAGTGGCTTCCGCTGAGATGGTGTCGAACAAGCCGACGTCGCTAACCTATGCTGAAGCCGCCTCTGTTCCTGTCGTTGCCGTGACGGCATGGCAGGCGTTGTTTTACCACGCGCAGCTCAAAGCCGGTCAAACGGTTGTGATCCACGGGGCGGCGGGAAATGTCGGCTCGTATGCGGTTCAATTGGCGCGTGAGGCGCACCTGCAAGCGATTGCGACTGCAGCGACGGACGACATTACTTTCGTACGCGATCTCGGAGCAAACACGGTCATCGACCACCAGACCCAACGCTTTGAGGAAAAGGTTAGGGACGCGGACGCTGTCATCGATCTGGTCGGCGGCGAGACGCAGAACCGCTCGTTCCAGGTCCTTCGTCGAGGCGGAAAGCTGATTTCGGCTGTGTCAAATCCGGATCAGAAACTCGCAGAACGCCATGGCGTTGAAGCCTCCTTCTTCCTGGTCAACGTCACGAGGCAGGACCTGGCGGAGATCGCCTGTCTCGTCGACGGTGGAAAACTGAGAACCAGGGTGGGGGCGGTCTTGCCGCTCGCGGACGCGCGCGAGGCGCATTTGATGTTGGAGCGCGTGCGGACTCCACCGAAGGGAAAGATCGTGCTCGATGTCGGAGCGAGATGATCGATCAAGCCTCGTCGTTGCACTCGCGAGCCCCGATTTGCCCACTTCCAAAGCTAGTCTTGAAGGACCAAGCAAATGACTAAGCTAAATCTCTCCAATGCCCTCGTCATTCCCGATTCTTTGCTCGCGAAAGAGGCGACAGATATCCTACGCGAGCACGCCAGCGATCTGCTCTTCAATCACTCGATCCGCGTCTACCTTTTCGCAGCTGAGCAGGGTCGTCAGAGGAAACTGCGCTTCGACTCTGAACTCCTCTACGTGGCGGCCGCATTTCATGATCTCGGCCTTATCAAGAAGTTTTCGAGCCCAGACGAACGCTTTGAGGTCGATGGCGCAAATGCCGCCCGACAGTTTCTAAACGTCCACAACATTGCTGAAGACCAGGTGCAGACCGTGTGGGAAGCAATCGCGCTGCACACCACCCCCGGCATTCCCCGATATATGGGCGCCGAAGTAGCGCTACTCAACTCAGGTGTTCTTCTCGATGTCATCGGAGTGGGCTTCGATCAGTTTCCCGTGGAGCTGCGTGAGGAAATCGTGGTCAAGTACCCGCGGGCAAATTTCAAAGAGGGCTTTATCCAGGAGTATTTCGCTGGCTTTGCGCATAAGCCCGCGACGACGTATGGCACCGTTAACGCGGCCGTCTGCGAACGTTTCATGCCGGGATTTAAGACTCCCAACGCATGCGACTTGATCGCCGCGTCTCCGTTCCCGGATTCCGCACCGCAGAACTCAACATGATGACGAGGACGTATCCCGTGCTCCAGGAGCTTGATCGCGATTGCGGGCGGGCTGCCGACGATGAATCGCTGATCTCTCCCAGGTGGTTAACTCTCGGCGCATTTGCCGCGCGCCGGACCCCAATCGTTGGTGGGAAATTGAGCTGCTTGCCTATCTTGCCTCTCGGTCAGCGCGGCGCTCCGACCGCCCGGGCAATGCCGGTCCGGCTTTTGGCGACTGGCCCGCTGGGGGCTGATAACCGGGCAGCAAGCCGCTGGTGGCGCTGGCGCCAGAATGGGCGCCCTGAGCGTATTGGATGCCGCTGCGGGTGCTCAGGTCATTGCCGGCGGCGCGACGGAGCGGATCGGCTGGGGGCTGCGGGATCAGTCTGGCGGCTCTGCTCTCTATGCTGCTCAAGGAAAGAAGCAGGTTAAAGCGACCGTGATATCGTGACGATGGCTTCGGACGTGAACCGTAGCGGTGACAATCAGTTCGGCCCTGGGTCTTGTTTGAACCAAGCGTGAGACATTAAAGAAAAAGTGCGATGATGTTGATCAATGGATCTGCCAATCGGATTAGTGCGCTGTCAAGAGCAATGCGAACGGCCTCCGTCCCACTGATAGCAACGGCGATCGCTCTGGGAGCTTCGCCCGTGATGGCACAGGACCGGGAGCAGGTGAGAATGGCCTTCGAGCACTCACTGCCGAATGTCGAAGGAACGAGAATAGTTGCTGTGACCGTGACTTATCCTCCGGGAGGCAAATCGCTCGCTCATCACCACGCAGCCTCGGCATTTATTTACGCCTACGTGCTCTCCGGGGCTATCCGCAGCCAAGTCGGCGATGAGCCGGCGAAGATCTATCATGCAGGTGAAGGCTTCTACGAAATGCCGGGCTCACATCACCGCATCAGCGAGAACGCGAGTGAGACCGAGCCAGCCAGCCTATTGGCGCTCTTCGTTTTGGACTCGAAGGACAAGCCCTTGACGACGCCTGACAAGGCGGCAGGATCACAATAGTAGCGCGACAAACTCGCCTGTCGCCGCGACGACTTTTTTGGCCGGTATAGATCGTCCGGTATCGGCTGGAAAATCGACCAATTAAGTCCAGTTCCTGACGCACGGACATTTCGGTTGGTTGATTAACAGACCGGACTGGGCCTTTTGCAGTGTGCTAACTACATGCATAGTACGGCATCTGACTGGAGAGGCCGTAAGAGGTGCCGAAACACGTTGTCGCGATCGTTGTCTATGAGGGTGTTCAGGCCCTGGACGCGGCAGGGCCGATGGACGTGTTCAGCGAGGCAAACACGTTTCTGGACAGTGCCGACCGTTATGAGACAGTATTGGTTGCCGCTCACCGCAATCCACTACGCGCGTCGAACGGGATGCGACTGGTAGCGGACCTGACCTTTGAGGAGGCAGCGGGGGGCTTCGACATCATTCTGGTGGCCGGCGCGCCGACGCCTCCGGCGACGGAGCCGGAACCGTACTTGGTCCAGTGGGTCAAAGAGTTGCCGTGGCGCTCGAGCGTTTATGGATCAATCTGCACCGGAGCCTTTGTCCTTGGCTATGCCGGCCTCCTGGATGATCGACGCGTCACAACCCATTGGCAGGATGCGCAGGCTCTGGCGGCCAGGTTCCCCAAGGCAAGGGTCGAACCGGACTTGATCTATGTGCGCGATGGGCGGCTGATCACCGCGGCCGGTGTGACTGCGGGAATAGATTTGGGCTTGGCGCTCGTCGGGCAGCAGCACGGCGCGGAAACGGCGCTCAAGGTCGCCAAGCGGCTGGTCGTGGTGGCCCAACGCCAGGGCGGGCAGTCGCAGTTCAGTCCCTACCTTACGGCACCTGCCGATCTGGAATCGCCCATCGCACGCATTCAGGACCACGTGATGGGCAACATCGGGGATCGCCACACGCTGGAGTCGCTTGCTGCTGTCGTCGGCATGAGCCCGCGAAATCTAGCCCGGCATTTCGTGCAGGCGACGGGGATTACACCGCATGAGTTCATCGAGCGCGCCCGCGTCGATGCGGCGCGCAGTATGCTGGAAGGAAGCGACAGACCGCTGAAAGCCGTCGCCTTCAATTGCGGGTTCGGATCCGCAGACCGGATGAGGATTGTTTTCACCAGCCGTATTGGCGTGACCCCCGGCCAATATCGCGCCAGCTTCCGGGGGGCGGAATCGGAATAGATCGCGAAGTCACGGCGGGTTGAGACGTGAAGGCTCAGACGGGCATTTGTCAGGAAACGACGCACGGCTGTCCTGATCCGCACGATCCCGTTCGTTGCCCGAAGCAGGGCCTTGTTGCGTAATGCCGACAAGCCCCGCCGGCGGCTGCCCAACGAAGGAGATTTTTCCATGTCTGAGATCATCGCCGAAATTCGCGTGCCTGACAGCGCTATCGCGCGGGCCGCCACACAGCTTGTGCGCGATACCGAAGACGACCTGCTTTTTAACCACAGTCGCCGCGTCTTCTTCTGGGGCGCGCTGACCGGCGAGCGCCGCGGCCTAAAATTTGATCCGGAACTGCTTTACCTTGGCGCCATGTTCCACGACATGGGCCTCACCGAGAAATATGCCAGCCCTGACCTGCGCTTCGAGGTCGACGGCGCCAATGCCGCGCGCGACTTCATGAAGGGCTACGGGGTGCCGGAGCGTGATGT
Organism: Mesorhizobium sp. M7A.F.Ca.AU.002.02.1.1; assembly: GCF_003998535.1. Lineage (NCBI taxonomy): Bacteria > Pseudomonadati > Pseudomonadota > Alphaproteobacteria > Hyphomicrobiales > Phyllobacteriaceae > Mesorhizobium > Mesorhizobium sp. M7A.F.Ca.AU.002.02.1.1. The sequence continues at coordinate 8,118 of NZ_RZPB01000035.1, forward strand.
CGAGGACGTCTGGACTGCCATTGCGCTCCACACAACCCCCGGCATCCCAGAGCATATGCGTCCCACAATCGGGCTGGTGACCGCCGGTGTGGAGATGGACGTGCTCGGCGTCGCCTATCACGACTTCACGCATGAGCAGCGCGACAGTGTGTGCGTCCATCATCCGCGCGAGACGAACTTCAAGGAGAACATCATAGACCACTTCGCCAACGGCATCATCAAGAAGCCGTTGACGACGTTCGGAAATGTGAAGGCTGACGTCCTAGCGCTGAAGGACATGAACTATGTCCGCCAGAATTTCTGCTCGATCATCCTTGGCTCACCTTGGCCGAGCTGACCCTGGTTGCCGCCGGTCGAGGAAGCTGAAATGGGCGCCATTCCTATATTTCTCGTCTCAGTTTGAGCCGCAAACCGGTGGCGGCGAGACCATTTCGGACGGACGCTATGCTGGAACAAAGAAATTTCTTCTACTGCCTGAGCTGCCAGAGTCCTGGCACGACGTGATCGCTGCTCTGCGTAGAAAATCCGAATAACGGGGTGAGATAGTGATCCGGGACCGTATGGGTCTGCTCTAGATCGCGGACGGCACCTACAGCGAGCCGGAACAGGAGTATGAGCGGTTACTCTATAACCGCCTAGCTGCCGTGATCGGCGGTCTCGGCGAAGGTAATGATAGCGGCGATGGCGGCGCCGTCGTCGGCTACGATTTCAGCGGCCTACCAGCCTGTAATTAGTCGCGTTCATCGTCCTTAGGTTCGCCAAACCATACGAGAGCCTTCCACGACGACCTCGATGTCGAATTGCTGTGTGATGTAGACTAGGCCGCTGCCTGGAGTCCTCGGAGCCATCGCGCGCCGCGGATCCAGGATTTTTGTTGCCTTCAACCGCGCAACTTTGGCCGGCGCTTCATAGTGAGAAGCTCCGTCACATCATGCAGTTCATCTGCCGATGAAATGGCAATCGTCAGCCATTTTCCATCGATGTATGTTTTGGCTTCGTCGTAGAGCTTGACCAATTGCGGACGCCAGACATAACGCCGCTCCTCGCGCTGGCGGCGTTTCTCGGGCAAGCCTTCAGAACGCAATGATCGCCATCGGCGTCTCGGCCACGCCGGTTTTCATTAGGCTGACGCGAGGCCAAGTGCTGTCGATCAAGAACGAGGACTACATCACCGCGGCGCGCGCGCTCGGCTCGCGCGACCGCAACATCATCCTCGCACATGTTCTGCCCAAGGTGCTGGCTCCAATCGTCGTCCAAATCACCATCACCATGGCGGTCGCCGTCCTCGCCGAGGGCAGCCTTGCCTTTCTCGGGCTCCGCCGGCGCCAGCCGGCGCAGACAGTTCCTGAGTGAGGCCCCGTGGATGACGGTCTGGCCGGGACTGCGATCATCGCCGTCGTGCTCGGCTTCAACCTCTTGGGCGACGGGCTGAACGACACGCTCACGCCACAGTTCGAGGACAGTTGACGTCGGCGAGTGATCTCCGATGCCCACACCCCAAATCGGTTGTCAGCAGTTGCGCCACAAGCTGAGATGATGATGGCGCGAATGGCTGACGCGGTCTCGCTGAGGCAGGCGGCATGATCCGATTAAATCGATATGAACGCCCGATACTCGTGATAGATAGGAGTGGCTGCACCTGCTAGCCACGAGACAGACAGACCGCAGGCCTGTCGTGCTTCACCCCACCCTGGCGCTTCGGCTCATGTCGAAGGTCGTCACCGGATGGCCTGAAGCTTATCCAAGCAGGGAGAGTTTCGATGTCTGGACACGGGTATGAGGGCGGACGGCTCGATCTCCCCTTCGTAGGACTTAGCACCTTCGGTAAACGGCCGATCTGCCTGGATTGGGACAAGATCGATGCCGATGTGGCGGTGCTGGGTGTTCCCTTCGACATGGGCACGCAGTACCGCTCCGGCGCGCGCTTCGGGCCGCGCGCCATCCGCGAGGCGTCGACGCTGTTTTCCTTCGGCCATGGCGGCGCCTACGACCATGAGGACGACCAGACCTATCTGCCGCTTGACAAGGTGCGGATCGTCGACATCGGCGATGCGGATATTGTGCACACCGATACCGTCACCAGCCACGCCAATACGGCAAAGGCGGTCCGCAAGATTCTCGAACGAGGCGCGTTGCCCGTCGTTCTGGGCGGCGACCATGCCATCAACATCCCCTGCGTCCGGGCGTTCAGCGAACATGGCCCTATCCATATCGTGCAGATCGACGCCCATCTCGACTTTGTCGACGTGCGTCACGGCGTACGCGAAGGCCACGGCAACCCGATGCGCCGAGCGGCCGAACAGTCGCATGTCAGCGGCCTCAGCCAGCTCGGCATCCGCAACGTCTCCTCTACGGCCCGCGACGGCTACGAAGACGCACGCCAGCGCGGCTCGACCATCCTTTCCGTCCGCCAGGCGCGCAAGCTCGGCGTCGAAGGCGTGCTGGCAACCATCCCGGAGCGCGCGCGCTACTATGTGACGATCGACATCGACGGCTTCGATCCATCGATTGCGCCGGGCACCGGCACGCCCAGCCATGGCGGCTTCCTGTATTATGAAGTAATGGAAATGCTCCAGGGCCTAGTGAAGCGCGGCGACGTGGTCGGCATCGACCTCGTCGAGGTCGCCCCGGCCTACGACCCTTCGGGCATCACCGGCTTTCTCGCAGCACAGGTGCTCCTAAATTTTCTCGGCTACATCTTCGTCGAACGCGAAGCGCGCGGACGCTGAACGGAAGGAACACAACGATGCCAACGAACGCCAGTGACGGTCAGGTTCAACTCATTCCCGCCCGCAAGGGCGTGGCGGCGCCCGTTGCCCAAGGCCAGGTGATCACCGTCATCAACACCCATGGCACCCAGGTGGTGGACACCTGGGCCTTCTGCGCCGACGACATCGCGGAATTCATGTCGATGGAGCACAGCCGTGGCGGCATGCTCAAGGTGAATCCCCAGAACGGCGACACGCTGCGCAGTAACAAGCGGCGTCCGATGCTGACCCTGATCCAGGATACGTCGGGCGGCGTGCACGATACGCTGATCGCCGCCTGCGACCGCTATCGCTACCAGCAGTTGGGCCATGTCGGCCACCATGACAACTGCACTGACAACCTGGCGGCCGCTCTCGGCGCGCTCGGGCTGACGTCATCCGAAACCCCTTCGCCCCTCAACCTGTTCATGAACATTCCCGTCCGCAAAGACGGTTCGGTCTCGTTCGAGGCACCGGTGTCGGGACCGGGCTCCTATGTGTCGATGCGCGCGGAAATGGATTTGATCATCGCGTTCTCGGCCTGCCCGCAGGACCTCATTCCGGTGAACGGGGAAGACTGCGTTCCAACCGAAGCGCACTACCGAATCGACGCCAAGGCGCCGCGCCTTTAAGCACCGCGCTCAGACCATTGATCCCGAAAAGCGCCCCCCCCTTTCGGGATTGATGCGTAAAGAAGTTTTTACACGCCGCGTATCTTGGGAAGCGGCTTTTTCGCTTCAGTCGGTTGCCCTTTACCGGCAGTTTTTTCGGCATTCCCCACCCTTTTGCGCAGTTCCTGGACAAAAATCCGCTCCGACAGCGACGCCTTCTTGTGCTTTGGCGCGATGATGACGAAGGGCGAGCGTATCTGTGCCTCGGGTACCAGCAGCGCCTTCAGCCGGTCGTTCTGTCTAAACGTGACGGTCATGTGATCCGGCAGATAGCCGACGAAGTGGCCGCTCAGGATATACATCGCCTGCGCCTCGATATTCGAGGCATAGGCGCCGACATGCGCGTTGGGAAAATGCTGCAGTTCCGACTTGTTGGCATAGGGCCGCACCACCATCTGCGATGCCTCCACATCGGCCTTTGTCACCAGCTTGCGGGAAAACAGCGGGTGACGCTCGCTGCAATAGAGCGAGTTCCTTTCATGATGGAACTCAGTTTGCGAATAGCCGGGCAGCAATTTGATGCGCGGGGAGATCGCGAAATCGATCCCGCCCTTGGCGGTGTCCGCGATCAGCTGCTCGGGCGAGCCTATGGTGATGCGCAGATCGACTTCGCTGGCCTTCTTGATGAACTGGTGAATGACGTCATCGAGGCCAAGGTTTGAATCGGTAACGGTCGCATCGACGATCCCGACGCGCAGCACGCCCGTCGCCTTGGAGCGCAATTCCCCCAATTGCATCTCGAACGCCGACAGCGCGGATGTCAGCGAATGGGAATATTCATAAACAGCGCTGCCCCTGTCGGTCAGTTCGAAGCCCCGTCTGCCGCGCTGGCACAGCGAAAACCCCAACCGCTCCTCCAGCGCATTGATCTGGAAACTGATCGTCGACTGGCTCATCGCCAAGGCAAGCTGCGCTCCAGTGAATCCGCCATGTTCGACCACGGAACGGAAAACCCTGAGCGCACGGATATCGGCTACCGACAGACGCAATTCTGACACTCCTCCCCGAACCTGTGCAGGCGGTGTCCGGCATCAGCCTTACATCGCCAATTTCGATGTATAGTCTATTCATTCCATGTTTATCAAAGATTCAATCCTGCCATGCTGCCCTACCAGATGGCGGCGTGCCGTCCTGCCGCTGGGAAGTTCAACAACCGGGCCGGCAACGCAGTCGGCCGGCGACTTGGAGGTTTGAGGCTCGTCACGCATGTGAGATTCCTGAGCGCTTACAGAAGCCTCGGACTCCAAATAATCCATAATAAACGAGAACATACGAAGCTGGAGGAAGTCATGCGATCCGCTCTGAAACTGTGCACTTCGATACTGCTGGCCGCGTCACTCTCGCTCGCTGTGGCGAGCATCGCCACAGCCGCCGATCTTCTGGATCGGATCAAGGAGAAGGGCGAGATCACCATCGCGTCCGAGGCGCGCTACCCACCATTCGAATATGTCGATAACGGCAAGGTCGTCGGCTATGGCGTCGACCTCTTCGAAGAAGTCATGAAGGCGCTACCGGACGTGAAGGTGAACCGGCTCGACCTGCCGTTTCAGGGCTTGCTGCCGGGCCTCCAGACCGAAAAATTCGACGCCATCATAACGTCCGTCACCGTCAACAAACAGCGTTACGATACCTACAGGCTGTCTCTGCCGATCGCCGACGCGTCGTTCTCCTACGTCAAGCGCGAGGGCGATACGTCGCTAAACACGCCCGAAGACCTGAGCGGCAAGAATGTTGGCACGCAGGCCGGCTCGGCACAGCTCAAGGGCACCGAGGCCTTTTCCGAGGCACTCAAGGCAAAAGGCATGGCGCCGATCGCCAACATCCAGACCTATGTCGACTTCAATGAGGCCTATGCCGACCTGGCTGCCGGCCGTACCGATGCCGTGGTGAATTCCCTGCCCAATCTGCTTTACCTGCAGACGCAGCGCGGCGACGCCTTCGAAACCATCCGCACGACGTTCGGGGAGCCGACCTATTTCAGCTGGGCCTTCCGCAAGGATGACGACAGCAAGGCGCTTGCCGACTTCATCGACAACCAGTTCCGCAAGCTCGCCGCCGATGGAACCATGGCCAAGCTTCAGGAGAAGTGGTTCGGCTTCACCATGAAACTGCCGACGGATGCCCTGCCCGAACCTAAGAGCTGACAAGCCGGCATGGGCTCACAGCACCCGGATAAACGGCGAGGCTTCCCAGCCTCGCCTGCGAAAAACGTCCAGGCTGCACGCCTGGCCTCAAGTCCATAAGGTCTGACCACGTGGCAATGCTCGCCCTCATCCGGGACAATCTGCCCATCATGCTCTGGGGGGCGGGCATGACGATTCTGGTGTCGGGCGTCGCCATCATTCTCGGCATGCCGCTCGGCCTCGTTCTTTGCTTCGGGGTCACCTCGAAGAAGATATGGCTGCGCCGCTTTTCGCGCATCTATCAAAGCGTGTGGCGCGGCACACCCATCCTAGTGCAGTTGCTGATCATATACTATCTGCTGCCGCTCATCGGCATCAACGTGGCTCCTATCCTTGCCGCTATCATCGCGCTGACCCTCAACACGATCGCGTTCCAGGCCGAGATATTTCGCGGCGGGCTTTTGGCCATTCCGCGGGGGCAATTGGAAGCGGCACGCATGGTGGGCATACGCAAATGGGCGGCGCGCCAGCACATTCTCGTCCCCCAGATACTGCGTCTCGTCATTCCCTCGCTGGTCAACGAGACCATCAGCATTCTGAAAAATTCCTCGCTGGTTTCCGTTATCGCGGTGACGGAACTGATGCGGGTGAGCCAGCAGATCGTCGCGACCACCTACCGCCCGTTCGAAATCTACATCGCCGCCGCCATCATCTACATCGTCATCAATTTCCTCCTGTCGCTGCTCGGTCGCATGGCCGAGCAGCGACTAGCGCGGAGGGCCTGAGCCATGACGCAGTTCTTCGACCTGTGGCTGCAATATGGGCCGCTGATGCTGGCCGGACTGGCGACGACGGCCTGGATCTGCGCGCTGGCTGCTGCCCTCGGACTGGCTGTCGGCCTGTTGCTCGCCTGCCTCGACAGCACGCAGTTCACGCCGTTGCGCTGGGCCGTTCGCGCCTATATCGAGATCATGCGCGGCCTGCCGATCCTGATCCTGCTGTTCGTGCTCTATTATGGCGGCCCGCGTATCGGCCTCAGGCTGAGTGCCGAAGCAGTCGGCGTTTTCGGCCTCGGCTTCTACGGGGCCGCCTATTTCGCGGAAATCTTCCGCTCCGGTTTCCAGTCGATCCCCAAGGGCCAGATCGAGGCCGCGCGCATGGCGGGGCTGACCGGCACGCAGATCATCCGCCATATCAAGTTGCCGCAGATGCTGGTCATGATCACCCCGCCGACGGTCAACCAGATCATCATCCTCATCAAGGAATCCGCGGTGCTGTCCATCATCACCGTCGCCGAGCTGACCAAAAACACGACGCAGTTCGTCAACGAGACCTATGCGGTCATCGAACCCTATCTCGCCGCTGCCCTGCTCTACTGGCTGCTGGTCGAGGTAGTCGCGCAGCTCGGCAAATACGTTGAGCGCCGGGTGCGGTTCTAGGCCGCTCAACCACCAATTGGGAACAAACGATGGCCACTGAAACCACCGAGCCCGTCATCAAGATACGGAACCTGACCAAGGATTTCGGCACGTTCGCGGCCTTGTCTGGGATATCGCTCGACATCAATCTCTCCGAGGTCGTCTGCATCATCGGCCCCTCGGGATCAGGCAAGAGCACCCTGTTGCGCTGCGCTAGCTTCCTTGAGGACTATACGAGCGGCGAGATCGAGATCGAGGGCCGGCTGCTCGGCTACAAGCGCGGCGCCGGGGGACTGGTGCGCGAGAGCGAACAGAACATCGATGCCGTGCGCCGCAATGTCGGCATGGTGTTCCAGCACTTCAACCTCTGGCCGCACATGACCGTGCTGGACAACGTGACGCTGGGCCTACGCCTTTCCAAGCGCACCCCCGTCGCCAAGGCGAAGGACAGCGGACGCCGGGCGCTGGCCAAGGTCGGCCTCGCGGATTTCGCCGAGCGCTATCCCTCGCAGCTTTCAGGCGGCCAGCAACAGCGCGTCGGCATCGCCCGCGCGCTCGCCATGGAACCACATGTGATCCTATTCGACGAGCCGACTTCGGCGCTCGATCCCCAACTCGTGGGCGAGGTGCTCGACACCATGAAGCAACTGGCTGTCGAGGGCATCACCATGGTGGTGGTGACGCATGAGATGGGCTTTGCTGCCCAAGTCGCCGACCGCGTCGTCTTCATGGACTGCGGCAAGGTGGTCGAGCAGGGCCCTCCTGCCAAACTCTTCAACGATCCGCAAAGCCCGCGCCTGCGGGAATTCCTCGACACCTGGAGACAGCGCAACATGCTCTTCCAGAACGAGTCCGTCGCCGGCCGCTAGGCCAGCGACACCATCGACAAGACAAGACGGAGGACCGCATCCATGAACGAAGCCCTGAGCCCAGCGGGCGTTCCCCGCATGTATGGTGACGTGCCGCCATTCATGGCGTTTCCCCATGTTCGCGACCTGGCCGGCCTTTCGGCCGACGCCGTGGTGGTGGGGATGCCCTATGACGGCATCGCCACATTTCGCGGCGGCGCGACACGCCGCGCGCCGCAGGAAATCCGCAAATACTCGCTCCTCTACGGCAGCTACAGCTTCGACTGGGACCTCGACATGCTGGCGCATATCACTGTAGCCGACGCCGGCGACATCGATGTCGTGCCGGGCGATAATGCCGCCAGCTACGCCCGCCTCAAAGCGCGGCTTGGTGCGGTGCTGGCCAACGGGGCGGTGCCGCTGACCATCGGTGGCGACCATGGCATCAGCTACCCGGCGGTGCGCGCCGTCGCCGATGCCGGCGACACCCCCGTCGGACTCATCGTCTTCGACACCCACCTAGATCTCAGCGAATCCTTCGGCGGCGACCGCCTCACTCGCGCCTCGCCCCTGCTGCGCATTGCCGAACTCGACAAGGTGGACCCCCGCCGCATCGTCGTCATCGGCGCGCGAGGCCCCCGCAACCTGCCCGAATGGACACCGCTCTACCGCAAGTTGGGCATCACCGTGTTTTCCATGGAGGAGGTGGAGCGCCTCGGCATCGAAACAGTTGCTGAACGCGCGCGCACCATCGCCAGCGCCGACGGCGCGCACCTCTATATCAGCCTCGACATCGACGGCGTCGACCCCGCCTTCGCACCGGCGACCAACAGCCCGGAACCGGGTGGCCTCACCTCGCGCGAAATCATTCGCGGCGTGAGGATCGCGGCCCGCGACGGCTTTGCTGGATTCGACCTGGTGGAGGTATCGCCGGACTTCGATGCCAGCAGCGGCACCACCAGCATCCTGGCTGGCCGGCTTCTGGCGGAGGCCCTGTTCTGCCTCGCGGCCAAGCGCGCCGGCCGGCAGGACGCCTGGCGCGACGCCCACAAGACCGACGCGCAACAGAAATAGCATCACCCTTCGGAAAGCCTCGCGGTCGAGTGACCCGATGCACCAACAGGACACAAGACCATGAGCATTGCAGATTTCCAGCCACTAGATTCAGGCAGCGTTCCACGTTTTGCCGGCCCTTCGACCTTCATGCGCCTGCCTATGGCGCGTCCGGAGCAGGTCGACATCGCCCTGATTGGCGTTCCCTTCGACGGCGGCACCACCAACCGGCCGGGCGCGCGTCATGGGCCGCGCGAAATCCGCAACCAATCCAGCCTAGTGCGGCGCGTCCACCATGTCACGGGCCTCTCGCCGTTCGAACAGGTGCGTACCGGCGACTGCGGCGACGTGATCGTAAACCCGCTCGACCTGCCCGGCTCGCTGGACACGATCAGCGCCTTCTTCAAAAACGTCCACCGCGCAGGTGCCCGGCCGCTGGTTGTCGGCGGCGATCATCTAATCACGCTGCCCATCCTGCGCGGCATCGCCAAGGAGCCAGCCGGCCTCATCCACTTCGATGCCCATTCCGACACCTATGACGAGTTCTTCGGCAACCGCTACAACCACGGCACCCCCTTCCGTCGTGCCGTCGAGGAGGGCCTGCTGGATCCGAAGCGCATGGTCCAGATCGGCATCAGAGGTGCAATCTCCGATGCAGAGAACTACGATTTCGCCCGCGAGGCCGGCATCCGCATCATCGTCATCGAGGAATTCATGGAGCGCGGCGTGGACGCGGTGATGGCCGAGGCACGCTCGATCGTCGGTGAGGCGCCGGCCTACGTCTCGTTCGACATCGACGCGCTCGATCCGTCTTTTGCCCCCGGCACCGGCACCCCCGAGATCGGCGGCATCACGACGCGCGAGGCCCAGAAGATGGTCCGCGCGCTGGCCGGCGTCGACATCATCGGCGCCGATCTGGTCGAAGTTTCGCCTCCGCTCGATCCTTCAGGCGTCACCGCGCTGACCGGTGCCACCCTCCTGTTTGAGCTTCTCTGCGTAATGACGGTCCAGATGCTGGCTCAATGAGACCATGCACGGACATTGTCTTTTCGGTCATATCAGGGAGTTGGCATCATCGCAGATAGGAAATGTTGCTTTATAGGCAAGCCAGATTGCCATTCGATCGGAACCGCTGCTCAGCGGATTCACGTTCCGTCCAAAGGTTCTTGGTGAAGCGCTCGCGCGACAGGTCGATGACGCCATAACACAGC
>NZ_RZPB01000360.1:0-6124 GCF_003998535.1 Mesorhizobium sp. M7A.F.Ca.AU.002.02.1.1
GGCGCGGGGGACCTCGATTGCCGCCACGCCCGCCTCGACGAGCGCACAGGCACCGAGGCGGACAGGCCCGCCCCCACTTCCTTGGCCACCATCGGCACGCCCACGATGCGCGCGGCGCCAGCGATCAGCGCCAGGACGCCGCGCCAGTTCGCGGTCGCCCTCCGGCTGTACCGCTTCCTGCAGCGGATTGAGATGGACGATGAGCCCATCGGCCTCCAGCGCGTCCACCGCGCGACGCGCCAGGTCCAGGCCGTCGGCCTCCCGCAGTTGCGCGGCGCCGATATTGGCCAGCAAGGGAATGTCTGGCGCCAGGCGGCGCAGCGCGCGCGTTAGCCCCTGGGAGTTGCGGGATTGCAGGCTCACACGCTGCGAACCGCACATGGCGATCCCCAAGGCTTGCGCTGCCTCGCTCAAATGCCGGTTGATGGCCTCGGCCCGTGGCATGCCGCCGGCCATAGAGCTGATCAGCAGCGGCGCGCGCATAGCCTTGCCCAGCAGCGAGGCGCGCAGGTCGATCTGCGTCAGGTCCAACTCGGGCAGTGCGCAGTGTTCGAGATGGATGTACTCCCAGCCAGCGGCCACCGTGGCCGGCGCCGTTCGCCGATCCAGCACGATGTCCAGATGTTCGTCCTTCCCCGGCTCAGGGCGGTGTCGCTCATGCTCGCTCCATCCGTAGCAGCGGGCGACGGCGTTGCGTCGGATCGAACCGACGGCAGCGCGCCCAAGCCGCCGCCTCCGGCGCGTCCAGGCCGACGCACGCTGGCCTCCCCCTGCAGCGTCGCTGCGATAGCGGCTGGTCGAAGTCTGGTAGTACTGCGCGCGGATCGCCGCCATCGCCTCGATCAACGGTCCCCACGGCGCGGGAAAGCATTCTTCCGCCATCACCCGGTGCAGCATGCGCGTATGGCCGGCCAACTCGTCGTTGAGGAACTCAACCACAGGCATAGCCGGATAGCGCTGCAGAAGCAGGATCGCCGCGTTATCGCCGGCCGACCTGTCCTTGTCGCGTCCATGCAGATCGTTCTGCAGGCGCCCTATCACTGAGATGAGCCGCAGGACCTGGCGAAACGCTGGACGCGCGCGCAAGGTCGCCATGTCCAGCCCCCACAGCAGCGACAGGCAACAGAACACGGTCCCGTAAGCGATCGAATCGATGCCGTTGTGCAGGTACTCGGCGTAAGACCAGCGTCGCGCCCCTGCCGCCTGCGCGTGTCCGGCGCGCAGCGCCGCGCAGTAGCACCGGGTATAGTCGAGAAGCCGAGCATAGTCGTGACGATCGTAAGCGAGCGCAGCCAGCGAAGCGCGCAGCTGAGCGCAGCCCTCGAATCCGGAGAGCACGCACGGTACGCCGTGCCCCAGCGCCTGCTCCAGGGCGGCGAGCTGCTCCGGCGCGATCAGGCCAACGTCGTTGCAATCGTCTAGCCAGAACAGCAGCGCCAGTTCGCGATAGAACGCCACGATCAGCGTTTCGTCCTGCGGATCGCGGCCGGTGCGGGCGCTGGTGTCGCGCAGGCTCGGGTGAATGCGTTGCAGGATATACTGGCCGCCCCTTACCGCTTCCTCAGCATGCTCATCCGCGAAACCGGTCAGGGCACGCCCCCACTCAAGCACCTGCTGCAGCGCGCGTTCGGTCTGGATCATGGCGCCGCCCCTGCTCCCTCGGCTACGACGCGCCGCCCACAACGAAGCGCCAGCCACAACCCGGCGAGACCGCATCTCCGCGCCATAACGGCGATCGCGAAGTTATCGATCCGATTGCCAGTTGCTGATGCAAGCTCTTGTGAACGGCCGTTAGGACCGGCCCGCAGCCTCGCCGGCAGTATCGAGCAATCCGCTTGCGCCGGCTCGCCATAGCAGGCGAGGACGGCAAGGTCGCCGGCGGCAAACGCACGCGAGCACATTGCAAGCGACATCCGCGAACGCGGCGCCGACTGGTCAGCCTCCGCCTCGGTGCCCGCATATGTCCGCGAGTCGAGCAGCGCCTTCGCCACGAAATGAGCAGAACGCCTTACGAGCATCGACCGCCGGCTGCTGCGCATGCGCGATGATGAGGCATGGTCTCGCAGCGGACCCGTTCCGACAGATGCTGCACCAGGGACGAGGCGACCTTATCCAACAAGGCACCACTTGCGCTGTTTGTGGAGACGAGCGTCGGCTGCATCCATGCGGCTGCTTGAGTGGTGAAGACTCTGAACGACGGTTCCTACGGCGCTGCCGGCGCAATCGGCTGCTTGGGGGACGCGTGACGCAGTCAAAGCTCCCCTTGCCAAGCACGGAGCAGGCGAGTGAGAGAGCAGATGAATAGGCGTGTCGCCAATATTTTTGCATTGCTCTAATCGATTATAGTTGTGAGGAGCAATTTGAGACCATTTACTTGCGGCTCAAGTCACCCATAAAAGAAGGCAAGCACCGATTCGGTAGCTTATCCCCTGTCTTTCGCGTACTCGCGGCCGTGGCGCCGGGTGAACGATTGAAGACCGCCGGTCTCACTCGCAGGTGGGCGCCAGGGCGTGGGGCGGTTGGCAAGCCACAGGAGTAGGACAATGTCGAAGGATTCGGGTAAGGGCGATAATCACGGCGGCGGACCGGGCAAGATCGAGATCACGGTGGTGGTGAACGGCCAGCCCACGCAGGTCGAAGCCAATCCCAACCAGCCGCTTCACGTCATTCGTACCAAAGCCCTTGAGAACACGCAGAATGTCGCCCAACCAGCCGAGAATTGGGAATTCAAGGATGAGGCCGGCAACTTGCTCGATGTCGACAAGAAGCTTGGCGACTTCGGTTTCCCGAATACTGTGACCCTGTTCCTCAGCCTGAAGGCGGGCGTCGCAGGTGCCTAAACACCAAAGTGTGGATCCGGAGGTCTCCCGAGCGAAGTTTGATCGGGAGATCGGCCGGTTCCGGCCATATGCTGATGTCTATCGGGCTCAGGGCTGCTTCTTGATCGAGGCGACCTTTCCGCGCGCTTTCTTCATTTTCGCCAGCCCCAAGTTAAAGCCACGGGTGGTCAGCGCAGCGAGCGAGGTCGACTTCACCGACTACGACTTAAGACCACCGTCCGTGGTCTTCGTCGATCCGTTTACGCGTCATCCGATTGCCCGGAAAGATCTATACCTGAAAATGCTTAGACGTCCGCCGCTGCCCGGAACGCCGCCGGAGATGATAGGAGCTCTCATCCAGCAGAACGCCGTGCCGCTGACGGACTTCATCCAGGCCAACAGTCCCGAGGACGAACCATTCCTGTGCATGGCGGGCGTCCGGGAATACCACGACAATCCAGCCCATTCAGGTGATCCATGGCTGCTTCATCGGGGTTCTGGCGAAGGCTGTTTGGCCTTCATCCTGGACAAGATCATCAAGTACGGAATCGTTCCTATAGAGCAGTTGCAGATTCAACTCCAACCGACAATCGTAGGAATGGTGGTATCCCCTCAGGCGATACAAGAATGACTGGTTTGAGAGATGTAACGATCGTGACTCTCCCGCGCGGCTGCATCTCGACCACGCATGGGCATCTGCGCTCAGTTGGTCGCGAGGGCAATGAGGGGATGGCGCTCTGGGTCGGCGTTCAGCAAGAGCGGCACTTTGCCGTAACAGAGACGGTTATCCCGGCGCAGCGTCACATTCGGACAAACGATGGCGTTTGCGTGATCGTTGCGGCCGAAGAACTGCACCGGCTCAATGTCTGGCTCTACAAAAGCGGCCTGAAACTCTTGGCCCAGATTCACAGCCATCCGGGCCGCGCCTACCATTCGACGACGGACGACGCTTATGCGGTTGCTACCACGGTTGGGTGTCTGTCGCTGGTAGTGCCGAATTTCGCCCGCGAGCCTTTCGATTTTGCTCGGGTCGCCGCCTATCGGCTTGACGAAAAGGCCAAATGGAATGCGCTCCCTCCCGCGGCACTGTCGCGAATGATCATGATATCGAGTTGAACAATGGCATTCGCTAACTTCATCGATCGCGCCGCCACGGCGGCATCTCAGGTCCTGGCCGATTTTCATCTGGGAGACTTCAAAGCAGCTCTTGAAAAGCAGGTCGTGGCAGTCGCCTTCGACCATCAGGCCGCTTCCTGCGCCGAAGGCCAGGCGACACTAGATCTTGCGGTGAGATTGCTCGCTAGGCTCTACCCGGTTCTGGCGATACTCCCGCTGGACAGCGCGGCGAGCTCTCAAGCCCAAGCGCTGGAGCGCTTGGCAAAGTCGATCAATCCAAAAGTCGGCATCCGGCGTTCCGGCAAGTCTGCCACCGTCTGCGTCGTTGCAGGGGTAACGCGCCCATCACTCCGGTGCCCGATCTTTTTCGTGGGATCGGACGGTTGGGCGGCAAAGCTGTCGCGTACGGACCCGGTGGGCTCTGGCCCAAGTCTGCTGCCTTATGGAGCTGGCGCCGCCAGTTGCTTCGGCGCCGCCAACGTCTTTCGAACTATCTTCGCTGCCCAGTTGACCGGCGCCGAGTTGGACGAAACCATCGACCTCTCGCTATGCAGCTACGACAAGACCAAAGCCGGAGAGCCTGGCCCGATCGACTTCCCAGTCGACCTTGGCGAAACCCACCTCGTTGGGCTCGGTGCGATAGGCCATGGCTCGCTTTGGGCGCTAGCGAGACAACCCGATCTCAAAGGTCGTCTGCATGTAATCGATCACGAAGCGATCGAACTCTCAAACCTGCAGCGCTACGCATTGGCTGGCCAGGCGGAGATTGGTATGTCCAAAGCGGTTCTTGCAGCCACCGCCCTTAGATCGACTGCCCTTGAGGTCGAGGCGCACCCTCTGACGTGGGCAGAATATGTTGCGCGCCGGGGCAATTGGGTCTTCGACCAAGTGGGTGTGGCGCTTGACACCGCCGCCGACCGTCTGGCTGTCCAAGGTGCACTGCCGCGATGGATCGCAAACGCTTGGACGCAGGAGCACGATCTCGGTATCTCCCGGCATGGTTTCGATGACGGCCAGGCTTGCCTTTGTTGCATGTACCTGCCATCCGGAAAATCCAAGGACGAGCACCAGCTGATTGCCGAGGAACTCGGAATACCGGAAGCACACGAGCAGGTGAAAACGCTCCTGCAGACCAATGCCGGAGTTCCCAACGACTTTGTAGTTCGCGTGGCTACAGCGATGGCTGTGCCGTTTGAACCGCTAGCCCCGTTTGTCGGCCAGCCCCTGCGCTCCTTTTATCAGCAGGCTATCTGCGGCGGTCTGGTGTTCCAGCTTAGCGAAGGAAGTCGCCGCGTTCGAACTGTGGTTCCGATGGCCTTTCAGTCGGTGCTTGCCGGGATTATGCTTGCCGCGGATTTGGTCAAACATAGTGCGGGGTTTCCCATGAGCCCGACGACGAGCACTCGGGTGAATCTTCTGCGCCCCCTTGGCTCTCACTTGCACGATCCGAAGGCCAAGGACTCCAGCGGCCGCTGCATCTGTAGCGACGACGATTTCATTGCCGCTTACAGGCGCAAATACGGCGAGCGCGTTGATCAGGTAAGCGATGTCTCGGCCGCCTAAACAGACGCGCACCTCTCCGTAGACGCAGGGGGCGCGGCTTGTGGGCGTGACCATGGGCGCCATTATCACACGCTTGGCCCGCTCCTTTGCCGGCCTATCGTCCTCCGCGCATGATCCCTGTTGCCGACGTGATGATCCAGCACCAGCCGCCATGGCACCAGAGGCTGGTCAAACCTCCGTTGTTGGCCGATTTGGACAGTGCTGCATCAGGTCTCGACCGACGTCTCGACAGTCAGGGCTGCTTCGACGGGTGTGAAGATGTCAACATCGACCCCAGGCGCCCGCATCGTCACAATCAGGGCGTACCGAGCCAGAGCGTCGACGCGTTCCAGGTAAGGCTTCTCCTTCCACCAGCCCCCGACCGGGAACACGCCGATCGCATCACGCTCGGCGAGATCGGCGGCGCTGCCCGACCAGAAATCGGCGTGCAACGAGCCGCGATCGCGGAAGGTGCCGAGCAGCCACTCTTCTCCGCCTCCAGCAGGCGCCCCTTCCTCCTCGTCCCGAGCGGCCTGATTGATGCGGGCTCGGAATTCGTCGACTGTCTCGGTCGCTGACTTTACTCTGAACCGAAGACCATGGGACGCGTAACGATGCCGGCGGGTCCCTCCGCGTTCCCCCGGGTT
>NZ_RZPB01000361.1:0-6102 GCF_003998535.1 Mesorhizobium sp. M7A.F.Ca.AU.002.02.1.1
CGAGGTGAATCCTTGCGCTGAATAAAAACCCGCGCCTTCGACAACACCACCGCACTCTCCGTCACCGACGTCGGGGTAAATACTAACACTTGAGAAAGCAGGGAGTTCACGGTCGTCGTCGAACGTCTGACGGTGCAAAACGATGGCGGCCACCGCGTGCCCGGCTTCGTGATGCGCCACAAGCGGCAGATATTGGGAGGCTACATTCATGCGGTGCGGCTCTCAGGTCTAGTTTGCTTTTGCGCATAGGACCGCAATTGTCGTGCCAACTGGGAAAATCGTTTCGGGCAATGCGATCGCTCCGATAGCGTTGCGTCTCCTGTCTGACATTGTTGGGAAGTCGACACGCGCCCGTCGCAATGCGGTCGACCTTCCGCGCGAGTTGGGTGACCCGTGAAGGCGGCCGACCAGGACGATGTTGCGCTGATCGGCGACGAAGGCGCGGCCGGGCGAGATCGCGCATCAGGGGGTGACCGGCGTGTCGGCGAAGTCGAAGTCGTCGATGTCCTTGGCCAGCGGCAACTTGGCGACAGCGAACTGGTATTTGATGGAGCGGGCCTGCTTCTCCGATATCTCGGCCTGCAAGAGATCACCGACAATCCTGGGCGGCTCGTGCCGTCGCTTGATGGCGACGCGCCCATGATCTCGTCATAGGCTCTGCGCATTCCGTAGAGCTTCAGCGCTCCCATCAGTTCCAGTACCTCGGTGCGTTCCATGGCTGTTTGTCCTCCTGAGACTGTCATAGCGGGTGCAGTCGGCGACCGCTCGTGAGCTAGCTTCAGCGCTTGGGGAATGGAAAGGATCGTGCCCGGCGCCGGATCGCGGCTGCGGGCCAGGATGTTGAGGATCACCGGCGCCGACGATGCACCGTGCTCGATGGCTTCCTGACAGGCGGCCTCGACCGCGCTCAATCCGTCGGTCAGCACCCAGGTGAGGATCAACACCATCTGCCGGTCGACGTCATCAACCGCCTTGAGCTGCGCCGCACCTTCTCCATTGCCGACCGCACGACCCAGCCAAGGAACGGCGCGCGCCGTGTGCCAGGGATCGTAGGCGACCTCGTTGCGGCCAAAGGAGCGAACGTGTTCTCCCACGACCACGCCATCCTCTGGCGGATGCGATCCGATCGACATAAGCATGGATCTCGATGGGCCGACCGACGGCACTCGACAGCACCGAGTATTTGTTGTTGTCGAAGCGCACCGTGCAGGTCTTCGACACCGACGGGGGAATGCAATGGAAGCCGTCGAAGCGACCGGCAGCCGCTCCCGCTGCGGCTTGGCCGCATTCGCCGACAGCAGCCGGTCCCGCGTCTCACGCCGAGCTCCCATGCGGGGATAGGGCTGGTGCTTGCGCTCGTAGCGGAACTGCGTCTCCTCAGAACGCAGGACCTTGCGCACCACCTTGCGCGAGATCTTCAGCTCACGGCAGATCGCTTTGATCGACTTCCCCTGGACCAGCGACAGCCGACGTATCTTTGCAATCGTCTCTAAAACCAACATCCAAAACACAAATGCCTCCGATCAAGCCGGAGGCATCTTGATGACCCCATCGTTAAGGGGTCCCGTTTGGACGAAAATCACCCTTTAAACAGGGTCCCCATTCCACGAAAAATCAATGCACTACCTTCCAAAGCTGCGAGAGATCGCCACCGACCGCTTTGAAGGGGCTTTCGGCGGTCTCGTCAGCGAGGTTGTGGCATGAAGAAACATCAATCCACAGCATTGGGCCGAAGCATGCCACGGGCTCATGCCGCGGGAGAGCGGGAAGATATTCTTGAAAGAAGAAGCGGTCTCCGACATCAATACCGACAGGATGGGCAGCTTTCTCACATCACTTGAGGTCGAGCGTGGCAGTTGCGACCCGCAATGCAAGGCTGGCGGCGATGCATGCCTTTGCGCGGTTCCTGATTTCGGAGCACCCCGAATATTAGGATACGCTGCAACTGGTGGTGACACTTCCCTTCAAGAGGGCGCGTGGGTGGCACCTGTCGAATATCTCGATGAGCCCGGAAATCAAGAGCGTCCTGGCGCGTATCGTCCGCCGCACGCCTTCTGGACAGCGGGATTACGCTCTGTTTTCGCTGATGTTCAATACGGATGCACGAGTTCAGGGATCCTGAATCTTCGATTGTGACCTTCGTCTGGTATCGCCCTGTCCCGCCGAGCAAAGCAACGACCGCCCCACACTGCTCACCCGGTTCGGTGTTCCATACTTGCTGCGCACACATGGCTGCGGGCGAAGGAACCACCATGGCGGAAAAAAGCATCCATCATCGCCCTTTGCGGGACACGACGGCCATCCACCTCGTCAAGGCGGGTGTTGACATCGCCACCATCAGTCGATGGCCAGGCCACTCGGGCTGAACTAACGATGCGCTACGCCCAGGCCGGTATCGATATGAAGCGGCAAGCGCTCGAACAAGGCTTCCCCGACGTGATGTCATCGGCAAAAGATCAGACGATCATCGCTTTGATGGCTGGATGTTTGGCTGGCTGCACCGCTTGTAGACGCTCAGTTATGTGGAGTTGTATCGCGGGAAGTCGCGCGTCTTGGGCTTTTGCGGTGTCAGCTCCACATCTCTCCGCAGTGCACGTTGTCACTGTTGAAGAGCCGTTTGTTCAATCTTCGTCCTGGCACGGCAAGGGTTGTCGATATTGTGGGCGTCTTGCGCTTGCCGAGCTTGTCCGAAATCCAGCGCCGGATCAGGCGTGAACACTGTTGCGTAGTTCGTCAGCCAGAGCGCGGAGAACGTCGGCGCTTCCTTCCAGCGCCGTAAAAGCGTAGGGATTGAGGAACTGTCGGCCCCAGAACAGATTGCGATCTGTGCCGGATAGCGTAGCTTCCTCGCTGACACGCGGCCAATTCTCCGCAATGCATCGGAGCTGGCCTTCAACAATCGCAAGAGCTTCCGGCGCGCTGAGCAGGAAGTGATGCGCCGCTTCAAGGCAGGACGCTATCCGGCTCATGCGGTTATTGCCGCTGATGAGCATGGCCTGGCTGGCCTCCTGGCCACTGCGGGCCTGCGGACAAATATCGTACGCAGGCGTGAGGGTGAGCTTAGCGCCGTCCCAGAATGCCGCATGGTTGCGGGCATGATCGTCGGTGTTGCCGCAAAGTATGTTGAAGACAATGCGGCTGAACAACTCGCGCAGAGTTTCCGACGGCGCGGTGAATCGGTGGCGAATGATCTCCGCCAAATCCTGGTAGCTGGCGTAACGCGCCATCATCTCATCGAGCGCGAGCATCGTCAGCGCTGAGACCATGGATTTGCGTTGCCAGCCGCCCGTGACCTTGATCCGGTCGAATCGCTCGACGAGCAACACGTCGTTGCCTGCGGCGCGAACGAGCGAGACGGATGCCGCTCTGATGCCGCACAAGGCGGCAAGCCGCATGGCTATGAATTCTCCTTTGACGACGCTGTAAAGGTCGGCAGACGAGGAAAATTTCGCGACATGCTTGACGGCGTCACCCTCGATCAGCGCCTTTGGCCTTGCGCCGCCGATCGAGCTGCCGTGATGCAGCGCCTGATCTAATTCGGGGGTGAGCGGAATACCTTTCTCTACCCGCTCCGCCGATTGGACAAGCTCTTCGAGAGTGGCATTGGCCAGTGCGCGCGGCTCGTAATGCATTGGCGAAAACTGAAAATCGAGCGCGCCGATGCGGTCCGAGCCTGATTCCAGCAAGAACGTCAGTTCTGAAATATCGAGCCGCGCGATTTCATCGCCCTTCACACCGAATTTGCGGTTTAGGATAACCCGTCGTCCCCAGGCATCAGGGGCAGCATCGCGGATGCATCCCGGCATGGTTAGGCCAGGAAGCAAAGGCAATTCGCCTGCCTTCAGGGGCAGTTCCGGGAGATAAAGCGGGATCGCGCTTCCCAGTTCACGAAAGCTCCTGCCATAGTTGAAGCTGACGAGTCCGTCATGGGCATATAGCCGCCCGGCGACAACCGGCGCGGTCTCGCCCGGCAGCCAGACCCAGACATAGGCTTCGTCGTACTTGGGGACCTTAGAACTCATCGACGATCTGCTTGCCGGCCTTGTAGACGTGCTTCGGCAGCAGCGCGATGCGATCGTCCATGCGGCCTGTGAGGGCTGTGATGCCATTGCCGTCGGCATCGAACAGCTTCACACCGACAATGGCAGCAGCTTCGAACATCAGTCCGATTTCGACTTTGGGATCGCCCTTCTCGATGCGCTGCAGGGTGCTGCGTGAAACACCGATTCTCTCGGCTAACTCCTGTGCGGTTAACCGGTGCTGCATCCGGCCAAGCCGGATGGTCTTACCGAAAAGGCCAAGCGCTTCCATCGCGTAGCGCGAATAGGTGCGTTTATACGTTGCCTTCATTCGGGTCTCTGTGACCTATGCATGATCCATATCGCCTTCTTTCGAACTTTATATAGGTAATGTCACAGAGCGACTGCCAAAGTCAAGACTCCGTATCGCAAGCGTTACCCATCCGAACGAGGAAGGCGGATATTGCCGACGGCTCCTGCACAACCGGCCAGCTCTGCGCGTCTCGGGCGAGGCGGAGATCTGGCGCTGGATCGCGGACAGCCTTGAGACGCCTCGCATGAGTCATTCATGGGCGGTCCCTGGTGCGGGGCCGCGGCGCTCGACTGCTGGCCGACATTCTCGGCGGCGGGACCCGCATCCGGCTACACCAGCACTTTTCGACCGCATACGCGCCCAGCTTCTCTCCGAAATCATTGCCAATGAGCGCGAACCTCATGCGATCGCCGAGCTGGCCTGGCGGCGCGGAATCTACGCACGCATCCGTATTCGAGACCGCCCAAGGGAGGCTGACTAGCGTAACGCCCTCCGATCTAAGCGCCTTCCACAAAGCCGCTTTCGCACGCGACGGGCTGCATGTGGCGGTCGTAGGCGACATAGATGCCAAGCCCTGAGAGTAAGGCTCTACCAGCTGTTCGGCGATTTGCCTCAGAAACTGGCGCTTGCCGGCGCGAACCAGTGGTATCGCGAGGGCGAGCACGCCGAGCGCTTTTCCTCCGCCCTCCACTGACCACAGACCCGCACGCAACGAAGCCGCGCTCGATCTTATCGTGGCGTGGCTAGGTGCAATGTTTGCTCTCGCCATCAGGCCGGCTTTCCCGATGGCGTGGTCAACCTGATCTATGCGTCCGAAGGTGATCGCGTGGGCCGTGAACTCTGCACCAATTCCAAAGATCAGCTTTACCGGTTCGAACGAGGTCGGACGGCTGCTGATGCGTCAGTGCTCTGACCAGATCAAGAAGGTCAGCCTTGAAACCGGCGGCAATGCACCTTTCATCATCTTCGATGATGCCGACATTGACGGTGCTGTTGACGGTGCGGTCCAGGCGAAGTTCCGCAATGCCGGCCAGACCTGCGTTTCCGCGAACCGCATTTACGTCCAATCGAGCGTTCACGATGAGTTCGTCAAGAAATTCGTGGAAAGAATCCGGCACTTGTCGGTTGGCGACGGATTCGATGCCGGAGTGGACATCGGACCGCTCATCGACAAGCATGCTCTGGCCAAGATCGAGTCTCACGTCGCAGATGCCATTGCGAAAGGCGGCACAATACGATGCGGGGGCCAGCGTATCGGCAAGAATGGCACGTTTTTCGAACCCACGGTCCTCACCGAGATTTCCAGCGTCATGGCAGTCGCGCAAGAGGAGACATTCGGGCCGCTCGCGCCGATCATTCGCTTCAACGATGCGGATCAGGTCGTGCGCGAGGCCAATGACACGATATACGGCCTCGCCGCATACTTCTATGCCTCAAACCTGAAGCGGGTCTGGCGTGTGGCAGAGGCTCTGGAATATGGCATGGTTGGCATCAACACGGGACGCATGTCCTCGGAGGCGGCACCGTTTGGCGGGATCAAACAATCCGGCATCGGGCGGGAGGGTTCCCGTCATGGCCTCGAGGACTATCTGGAAATGAAATATCTTTGCATGGGCGGGATTTGAAACCTGCTGCACTGTCTCTCCGCCCCACCGGGGGGCGGCCTGCGGTCAATGCCGCCACCTAATTGGAAGTTCCAAACGCCGTTGACCTGAAACACGGATGCCCGGCAGGAGACTGAGCTCGCTGTCGGGCCGGACATGCCTTGGG
>NZ_RZPB01000362.1:0-6092 GCF_003998535.1 Mesorhizobium sp. M7A.F.Ca.AU.002.02.1.1
TCCCAGGACGGCGCGCACGATCGCCGCGACCTGGCCGTTCTTGTCGACCGACTTGATGAAGGAGCCATCGATCTTGATCTTGTCGAAGGGGAAGGCGCGGAGGTTGGAGAGCGAGGAATAGCCGGTTCCAAAATCGTCCATGGCCACGCGCACGCCCAGCGCCTTGACCTGCCGCAAGGTGGCCAGCGCCCGCGGCATGTCCTTGACAAGCGCCGTCTCGGTGATCTCAAGCTCGAGCCTGCCGGGCGCCAGGCCGGAATTCAGCAATGTTTCGTGGACCTTGCGGCTGAAATTCGTGTTGTGGAGCTGCACCGCCGAAACGTTGACGGCCACTGTCAGCGGATTTTCCCAGCGGGCGGCTTCCTCGCAGGCAGCCGTCAGCACCCATTCGCCAATCTGGCCAATGGCGCCGCTGTCTTCGGCCACCGGGATGAATATGGCCGGCGACACGTCGCCGCGAGTCGGATGCCGCCAGCGGACCAACGCTTCGAAGCCGACCATCTTTCCGCTGCTGATCTCTTTCTGCGGCTGGTAGACGAGATAGAACTCCTGGCGTGCGACCGCCTGGCGCAGTTCGTGCTCCATGACGCGCTTGTCGCGGGCCTCGGCCCCCATCGATGCTTCGAAATAACGGTAAGTGTCCTTGCCTTCGGTCTTGGCCCGGTAGAGTGCCGTATCGGCGTGGCTTATCAGGCTGGCCTGGTTTTCGGCATCCGACGGATACAGCGCAATGCCGATGCTTGCCGACACAAGGCCGCCGCCGACCGAGAGCCGGTTTTCCTCGCGCATGGCGGTCAGCACCGCGTTGGCGATACGGCCCGCCTCCAACGGGTCGGCCAGGTTCGGCGCGATGATGGCGAACTCATCGCCGCCCAGCCGCGCCACCATCTGCCCTGGACGAAGGATACCGGTCGCGCACTGCGCAACCTTCTGCAGCATGGCGTCGCCTGCGCCGTGCCCATACAGGTCGTTGACCTCCTTGAACCGGTCGAGATCAAGCAGCAGAAGCGCAAGCTGGCCGCCTTTCCTGGTCCGGACCATCGCAGCGATTTCCGTCTCCAGCCGGCCGGAAAAGCTGCGGCGATTGGCCAGTCCGGTCAATGGATCGAAATGGGCAAGCCGCAGGATCTCCTGTTCCGCCTTCTTGCGCTCGCGAATGTCGCGGACCGCGACCACGTTGTGCGGTTTGCCACAGTAGTCGATGCTCCTGGCGATCAGCTCGACAGGAATGCTCGTGCCATCGCGACCGCTCAATTCGGCCTCCTGCGGCTGTTCGCCGAAGCCCGAGATATCGGATCCGAAGAGATCGCCAAGCTGCATTCCGTTCAGGGTCGCTGTTGCTTTGCCCGTCAGTGCCGCAATGCTGTCATTGGCACTGATGATGCGGTTGCCGTCGCAGACGATCAGCCCCTCCACGGCGGCATTGGCCAGGCCGTGCATGCGGTCGACCTCGAGCTTCTGGCGACGGAAGCGCAAATCGATCCACAGCGCCGATGCCGACAGAACCAGGATCACCAGTGTGGCGGCGGCGGCCGCGAAAGCCTGCGAGGTCGGCTCGATCGTGTATTCGGATATGACGATCGAGGGATCGGGGAAGATCGAGACGGCACCCATCCCGATGAAATGCAGGGTGCAGATCGCCAGCGTCAGCAGCACCGCGCCGCCGGATGTCGCCTTCAAGGAGGGGCGGCGCTGCACGACACGCAGCGCCAGCGCCGCGAGCGTTACGCCGGCCAGCAGGGAAACGGCGACAAGCAACAGGTTCCACTCGATACGGCCCTGAACCTCGAACGCCGCCATGCCGATGTAGTGCATGGCTGCGATACCGCCGCCCAGCACGGCGCCGCCGACGAGATGATAGTCGAACTCATCCCGCAAGGTGGCGATCCACATGCCGGCTGCCGTCAAAGTGACCGAAGCAGCGAGCGAAAGCACGGAGAGTGCCGGATCATAGGCACTGGGTATGCCCGGTGTGAATGCGAGCATGGCGATGAAGTGCGTTGCCCAGATGCCAAAGCCGGTCGAAGTGGCCGCGATCATCAGCCAGGCAAGCCGGTTCCGATCTGTGGAACGGCTTATGTGCTGAAGCAGGTTGACAGCAGAGAAGCAGGAAATTCCGCAGATCAACGCGGCGAGTGCGACCAGTCTCAGATCATGTTCGTTGACGATACAATTGTAGACCGTCAGCATTTATTTCACCTGAGCTTTGGAAATAAACAGGGCAGCAGGATTGAGTAGCGCGTTGCCGTTGAGGGATCGATAAAGTCGGCTGCAACCTTGGCGTGTCTCTTCGGGTTGCTGCGGCTGCAATCAGGGCTGACACGCCGAAAGCCAGCTTGACGGTCCCGACGGTGGTTCCTGGCGCGCTTGTCGTCGCGCTAAGCCGGCTAACCGCATCGCTTCCCATGCCTCCAAGCGGAGACGAGCGTTGCGTCAGGTAAAGGGTGAAGTTCGTCGATCTGCAACAAAACCGTTGTCTGATTGTCATGAGCGACACATATTGCCTTCGCGGGAGTGCCCCCTTTCGCCAATGACAAACGGGAGATGAAACATGAAGTCCTTCGGCTTCGCGGCCGGTGTTGCCGCTACCTTTATGACGCTTTCCTCAACCTCCGCTTTTGCCGTCACGCAGATCAGTTGGTGGCACGCCATGACTGGCGCCAATGCCGAAGTCGTCGACAAGATCTCCAAAGATTTCAATGCCAGCCAGAGCGACTATGAGCTCGTTCCGGTGTTCAAAGGCACGTATCCCGAGACGCTGAATGCCGGCATTGCCGCCTACCGCGCGGGCCAGGCGCCAGACATCATCCAGGTGTTCGACGTCGGCACCGGCGTGATGATGGCGGCCGAAGGTGCCATCAAGCCCGCAGCCGATGTGTTGACCAGCGCTGGAATGACCTTCGACAAGAGCCAGTATCTGCCAGGCATAGTCGGCTATTATTCGAAGCCGGACGGCACCATGCTCTCCTTCCCCTACAACTCCTCCTCGCCGATCCTTTATTACAACAAGGATATCTTCAAGAAGGCTGGTCTCGACGTCGATAGCCCACCCAAGACCTGGAATGAAGTGTGGGAAGACGCCAAGAAGATCAAGGCGAGCGGCGCGGCCGCCTGCGGCTACACCTCGACCTGGCTGACCTGGATACATCTGGAGAATTTCGCGGCCTGGAATGACGTGTCATGGGCCACCCAGCAGAACGGTCTGGCCGGCGGCGATGTCGAGCTCAAGATCAACGCGCCGATTTTCGTCAACCATTTCCAGGCGCTGGCGGACCTCGCCAAGGACGGCACCTTCAAATATGGCGGCCGCACCTCCGAAGCCAAGCAGATCTTCCTTGCGGGCGAATGCGGGATCATGACCGAATCGTCCGGCGGACTTGGCGATATCGTCAAGTCCGGCATGAATTACGGCATTGGCCAATTGCCGTATGACAGCGACGCCAAGGGTGCGCCGCAGAACACGACGCCGGGTGGCGCCAGCCTGTGGGTTTTCGCGGACAAATCCGATGAGGAATACAAGGGCGTCGCGGCCTTCTTCGCCTACCTGTCGAAGACCGAGGTGCAAGAATACCTGCACCAGAAGTCGGGTTATCTGCCGGTAACGCTGGCGGCTTATGAAGCGACCAAGAAGTCCGGTTTCTATGACAAGAATGTCGGCCGCGAGACCCCGATCCTGCAGATGACGGGTAAGACGCCGACCGACAATTCCAAGGGCGTACGTCTGCCGAATCTGCCGCAGGTGCGCGATATCCAGAACGAGGAGTTCGAGAAGATGCTCGCCGGCCAGCAGACCGCGCAGCAGGCGCTCGACAATGCGGTTACGCGTGGCAATGCCGCGATCAAGGAAGCGCTGGGGAATTAGAGCGAGCGCAGGTCCTTGCTCTACGGCGCACCCATCTGTCCCGCCGGGCATCTCCCCTCGTGAGGGGAGTTTTGCCGTGCCTTGCGATTTCGCCAATGGTCGATGATGCCCAGTCCGAAACGCTCATCAAAGCCATCTTGGCGGAGAGGGGTGCCGCATGGTGCCCCCCGCCTCATCACCTCGGAGTGGCTCCGTGACCCCTCGCGTCGTGTTCCCCAACAAGGTCCTTCCCTACCTGCTTGTGGCGCCGCAACTGGCCATCACGCTCGTTTTTTTCTACTGGCCGGCCGGTCAGGCGTTCTACCAATCCATGCTCAGGCAGGATCCGTTCGGGCTGAGGACCAAGTTCGTCTGGTTCGCCAATTTCAGGAAAGTGCTTGCCGATCCGGCCTACCTGAACTCGATCAAGGTCACGGTGGTGTTTTCCCTTGCGACCGCTATCGTCGCCATGTGCGTGGCGCTCCTGCTGGCGGTCATGGCAGAGAAGGTGGTGCGCGGCAAAGGTCTCTACCGCACGCTCTTGATCTGGCCCTACGCGGTGGCGCCGGCGATTGCCGGTATGCTGTGGCTATTCCTCTTCAACCCTTCGATCGGGTCGCTGGCCTACATGCTGAGGAGTTTCGGCATCGCCTGGGATCCACTGCTCAATGGCACCCACGCCATGATCCTGCTGGTGTCCGCCGCTGCCTGGAAGCAGATCAGCTACAATTTCCTGTTCTTCGTCGCCGGCCTGCAGGCGGTGCCGAAAGCCTTGATCGAGGCGGCGGCCATGGACGGCGCCGGCGAGACCAAGCGATTCTGGACCATCGTCTTCCCGCTGCTTGCGCCGACGACCTTCTTCCTGCTGGTCGTCAACACCGTCTATGCCCTGTTCGACACGTTCGGCATCGTCCATGCCGTCACCGGGGGCGGTCCGGGCAAGACGACTGAGACGCTGGTCTACAAGGTCTACAATGACGGCTTCGTCAATCTGATCCTCGGTGACTCGGCGGCGCAGTCGGTCATCCTGATGATCATCGTCATCTCGCTCACCGCCATCCAGTTCCGCTATGTGGAACGCAAAGTCCATTACGGCTGAGGGCGAGCGATGATCGGCCAGTCACCGCTCCGCACCGTCATCGCCCACGCCATGCTGATCCTCGGCATATTGATCGTCGCCTTCCCGATCTACTACACGTTCGTTGCCTCGACGCAGACGCTGCAAACGATCCTCAGGCCGCCATTGCCGCTCCTGCCCGGCGATCAGTTCTGGAACAATTACAGCGAGGCATTGTTCGGCGGTGTCGGCCGCATCGGCGGCGTCAGCGTCGGCAGGCTGCTGCTCAACACGACGATCATGGCGCTCGGCATCGCGGTGGGAAAGATATTCATCTCGATCCTGTCTGCCTATGCGATCGTGTTCTTCCGCTTTCCGCTGCGCATGACCTTCTTCTGGCTGATCTTCATCACCCTGATGCTCCCCGTCGAGGTGCGCATCCTGCCAACCTACAAGGTGATGGTCGATCTCGGCATGATCGACACTTATGCGGGCCTGATCATCCCGCTGATCGCCTCGGCCACCGCCACGCTGCTGTTCCGCCAGTTCTTCATGACGATTCCTGGCGAATTGGTTGAGGCGGCGCGGGTCGACGGTGCGGGGCCGTGGCGCTTCTTCTTCGATATCCTGTTGCCGCTGTCGCGGACAAATATCGCGGCGCTGTTCGTCATCCTCTTCATTTATGGCTGGACACAGTATCTGTGGCCGTTGCTCGTCACCAACAGCAGCAACATGAACACGATCGTCATCGCGCTCAGAAAGATGGTCTCCTTCGCCGATGCCGATACGCAATGGCACCTGGTCATGGTTACAGCGATGCTGGCCATCGTGCCGCCGATCCTGGTCGTGGTGCTGATGCAACGCTGGTTCGTTCGCGGCCTGGTCGATTCCGAAAAGTGAGAAGCTGATGGCGACCGTCGATCTGAAGGATGTGAAGAAGGTCTACCCCAGCGGTTTCGAGGCCGTGAAGGGCGTTTCAATCGCGGTTCCCGACAAGGAGCTTTGCGTGCTGGTCGGCCCGTCGGGTTGCGGCAAGTCCACGCTGCTCAGAATGATCGCCGGGCTTGAAACCATCTCCTCGGGAACAGTTGCGATCGACGGCAAGATCGTAAATTCAACCGGTCCGACCGAGCGTGACATCGCCATGGTGTTCCAGAACTACGCGCTCTATCCGCATATGAAAGTCTACGACAA
>NZ_RZPB01000363.1:0-2902 GCF_003998535.1 Mesorhizobium sp. M7A.F.Ca.AU.002.02.1.1
GATGGCGTCGACGGGATGATTGTGGAAGGCCCCGAGCCAGTCGAGTTCCTCAATGCCGTGGTGAACGGCATGGAACTTCCAAAGCGCCGGGATTTTGTGAAAGGCCCGATGTGTCCAGTAGACGCCGACATCGGTGATCACGATGATTTCGGCAACCTGCAGCCAGACGGGCTGGCCGCTGACGGCATGCGTTATCGCTTGCGGGACCAGGAGTGCAGCGGCACCGAGCGCGCCTGCCGCCATCATGACGATGGCCAGCTTTATGATGAAGCCGTTGAACAGCAGATAAATCAGATCGACAGCGAAGCCCTTGCGAAAGATCTTCTGCGGCCGCTCGGCAAACAGATGTTCGAACGGAATGAAGATCAGGGCGCAGATCAGAAGTGCCTTGATGCCAAAGATATCCATCGATTCGCCTCAGCGCGCAGTCCGCGCCTCTGAGAGGAACCACATCTCCCTTTCCAAAGGCTAAAGGCTCTACCTTTTGCGCAAGTGGCGGCGGCAAACGCGGATTGTGAATGGAACGCGGGTGGACGAGGAGACGCGAATGCGGGCTCGTCCTGCGGCGTGTGGCCCATCCCCCAACTAGAACCTGACCGCGAGATTGGCTTTCACGCTCTGGTCTGCGGCGCGACTGCCGAATTGTCCCCCATAGGTGAGGCCGAGCGTGGCATTGTGTGCGATGGCGATGTCGAACCCGACATCGAGTATCAGCCCGTCCTTGGCGATCGGCACGCCCGCGACGGTGAATGATGCGCCGCCGGCGAATGCGAAGCGCGACAGCGGTACGGTCTCGCCGAAGGCATGGCGCCAGCCGAGCGTGCCGCGAACCGTCGCCGCCATCTCGCCGACGGTGAACTCGCCTGAGGCATGTAGGCCGAGCGTGGTGAAGATCGCATCGGTGATTGCCGAAGCGCTTGTCAGCGTCGCCGCGCCGCCTGTCTCGGTGAAGCCGTCAGTCCGGAGGTTCACATAGGCGAGATTGGCGAAGGGCTCAAAGCCTAAATTTCCAGCATGGATACCATAGCCCAGTTCGCCGAACACCTGCGCCGTTCCGGCGCGATAATCTGCCTTGAGGCTGTCATTGAAACCGGGGAAAGTGACGGAGCGGCTCGTCGCGATGTCGTGCCAAGTATAGGATGTACCGGTGCGCAAGCCGAGCGTGCCGCCCCCAACATCCCAAGTGGTGCCGCCATAGAGGCCGAGATGATAGTTGTCGCTCGAGCCCGACGAGGCGCGGTCTTTCACATCGAGGTTGGTGCGGCTGTATCCCGCCATGATACCCAATCGCCAGGTGTCGAAAATGGCGGCGTCACCGCCGGCCAGGAAACCGCCAGTCGAGCGGTCAACGCGGGCAGCATTGCCGTCGCTGCCAGTATGGCCCCATGAACCAAAGCCCTGACTCCAGAGGGCGAAGCGATCGGTGTCCGACGCCACTGCAGCGGTCGTATTGGGATCGAGCGAGACATAGGCGCCCGCAGCACCGCCATAGGTCTGATCGGCGTAGGCCATGACCGGAGCGGCCGATGCACCGACGATACCGAAAGCGGCCCGGATGCGGTTCGTCGCCGCGTCGCGCAGAAGACGGCTATCTTCGATGAGGGAAGTCTGCGCCGAGGGATACACCTCGCCCGAGAGCTGGTCGAAGGCATCACGTGCCTGCACGTCGGTCGCGAGGTTGAGGATGACGTTGTACAGGGATCCGGATGTCGGCAGGCTCTCGAGCCCCCCAGCGGTTGCGATCTGATTGCGGGTCAAGGCTGCGTCGGTGAAGTTGCGGTATTTCAGGATGTCGAGATAGGCGTTGTTGGTGTCATAGGTATCGACAAGCCTGAGGAAGGCGGTGTTGAGAACTCCAGTCAAGGCAGCGAACTGCCCGGTCAGCCCGGCATCGGCGGTCAACACCGTATAGCGGGTGCCCGGCACCGCAATGCCGCCCGCGGCGTTCACGGTCAGCGTCGCGCCAGTGATCGTCGCGGTGCCGGAGGTGCTGAACCTGTCGGCCTGGCCGGCCGTGTTGATATCGATCGCCATGATGCTGCCAGTCGCGAAAGCGGCATTGCCGCCGGTTTGCCGGATCACATCGCCGGCGCCAGCGTCGGCCATTGTCAAGGTGCCTTGATTGGTGAACTGAAACAGATTGGTCCATTGCGTCGTCTCCGCGACGCCGGCGGAGTTTCCACCGACGGCGGTCCCGTCGTTGACCAGCCTGCTGGCGCCACCGCCGAAATCACTGGTTCCACCGGCGCCGTTCCAGTTCCCGTCGTTGGCGAACAGTGTCGCGCCGCCGGCAAACTGCGCTGTACCGACGATCGAACCGGCGTTTGTGAGCGCCATCGTCGCGGCATTGGTCTCGATCGCCGCATCGCTGGACAGTCCGGAAAGACTACGGATCGCGCCCGACGAGGCGACGTTGATGGCGCCCGTCCCACCAGTCAAAGTCAGGCCACGCGTCGCGCCCGTCACCGTGCCGGCGACTTGCACATCCACTACGCCGTTGCCCGTCGCGACGATGCCCTCGGCCGACGTTCCGGTCACCGCGCCATTGGCGATCACCGTGATCGCGCCCGTGCCAAGATTGGTTGCCTGGATACCTGTCGTACCCGAGACATTGCCATTCGTCGTCACATTGATCGTGCCAGCGCCCACCGGATTGTCCTGGAGCGCGAAGATCGCCGTAGCCGCAGTTGCGTTCACAGCACCCGTTATCACCGCGACATTGCCGGCCGAGCTTTCAGCGTCGATACCTCGACCAGTCGTCGCGGTGATCGGACCAACCGCCTTCACGGTCACCGAACCTGTACCGACAGTCCCTGCGACAATCCCGCTGCTCGCGTCGATCGCGCCGTTCGCCGTGACATCGACGTTGCCGCTTCCCGAGGAAAGGCCAGCGAAGATACCG
>NZ_RZPB01000363.1:2912-6071 GCF_003998535.1 Mesorhizobium sp. M7A.F.Ca.AU.002.02.1.1
CCGGGGCCGCCCGCCTTCCCACCGCCGTTCGCCACGATCGTCACATTGGCCGTCGCCGACAGCGTCTCAACGTCGATGCCGATCCTGCCGGCAGCCAGCGCCGTCACCGCGCCCGTCGTGACGCCGATGTTGCCGCCCGTCGCCGTGTCGCGCACCACGATGCCGCCGCCACTCGTCGAGCTGCTGGCGCCGGATATATCGACCGTGACCGTGCCCGGGCCATAGTTCTGAATATTCACCGCATCGTCGCTGCCGCCGACGAAGCCGCCCGCGCCCGTCACCGAGAGATTACCCGTGCCGCCGCCGCCACCAATCAAGGTCAGGCCGGAACGCGCGCCCATCACCGTGCCGGCGACCTGCACGTCCACCGCGCCACCACCGTTCGCGACGATGCCGTCAAAGGATGTGCCGGTCACCGCACCATTGGCGATCACGCTGATCATGCCCGTGCCGGAGTTACCTGCGAGGATGCCTGCAGTGCCCGAGACGTTGCCGTTGGTCGTCACATCGATTGTGCCTGTGCCTGTGCCGGTCCCTATTGCATAGACCGCCTGACCGCCCGTCGAGGTCACCGCACCCGTTGTTATCGAGACATCGCCCCGGCCCTGAGCGAAGACGCCAAGGCCCGACGCCATTGTCGCGGTGACCGGTCCCATCGCCTTCACCGTCGTCGAGCCGTTGCCCAAGTTCTGCGCGATAATGCCGTTGCCTGCGTCGATGGCGCCGTTCGCCGTGATATCGATGTTGCCAGTTCCTGTGGAGGAAACTCGACCCAAGATACCGGTATTGCCCGCCGTCACATCGCCGTTCGCCACGGTCGTGAGATTGCCTGCCGTCGAAGACGACTGGACGTCGATACCGAACATGCCAGCAGCCAGCGCCGTCACCGCGCCCGTGGTGACATCGATGGAGCCACTCGCCGCCGTGTTACGCACCACAATGCCTGAGCCGGCAGCCGCCGTGATATCGCCGGTGGCATCGACATCGATCGAGCCCAGGCCATTCTGCTTTATTGCGAAGGCATCGCCACTGCCGTTATTGGTGATCGCGCCGCTGCCTGTGTACGTGATCAGGTTGGAGGCGGCATCGATATTGAGTGCCGCGGTCCCGCCGGCTGTTGGCGTGTTGCCCGCATCGACACTGATCGTGCCGTTGTTGACGACCATGACGGCGCCATTGCCGGTATTCTCGATCGCGAGGCCAAATCCGCTGACCGTCGCCCCGGCATCGATCGCGAGGTGGGCCGTAAACGGTGAAGAAAATGAATAGCCCCGGTCGTTGGGAGGAGCAGCCGGATTGACGGCATTGACCGTGGAGGTGGTGCCGCACTGCACATCAGTTCCCAGAGTGACCGTACATGCCGCCTGCGCCTGCGGGGAAAAGAAAACAGCCGAGCCGGCGAAACCGGCCATGCCGATTGCGAAACGCAGTGCCGAGCGACTGGCCTGCGAGAGGAGTTGCGCGCGCAAGGAAACGAGTGGGTAGGCTTTGTCTGCCGAAAAACCGTAGAGTCTCATGATAGGCCCGCCCCATCGTCCAATAAATGCAATCTGCCGTCATCAGAACAGCCCAAGCAAAGCAATGCTTCGAGCAAATCAGTGCTTCAGATTCGCAATAACGGATGATGGGTGGGCGATATATATATCAAATGCCATAGACCGGCCAAAGAGTGGCGCACTGTCGCTGGCTCGCCACAGTCGCAACGCCCTGCACTCGAAGAACCTTAATGTGCTATTGCAGCTTGTTAGGGCAGAAGACGAAATGCATTCAGCAGCGCAATGAGCTGACTCTGCCTCTGCGTATCTGTCTTGCGAAAAATCTTGTCCAGATGAACGCGTGCGGTGCCGTAGGCCATGTTTTCCCTGATCGCTATTTCCTTCAAGGACAATCCGCTTGCGAGCGCGAGCGCGACGGAAGCTTCTTTCCCTGTCAGCCCAAAGGTTTTTCGCAGTTGATCGGCTAAGCTCGTCGACAGGGCCAAACGTGATTCGCGCGCCAGCACCACCGCGCAAGGTCCAGCCGACAGGCCGAACATCTCGCCGTCGGGCAACAATCCAATCGACAATACCAGTTGGTCGCCGCGCTCCGACCGCAAGATCAAATCGGCAGCCGAAATGGGAAACTCGCTCTCGTCCACCCGGCAGACTCGTGCGACCGCACGTTGCAGCATTTGGGTTTGCGTGGAATCGGAGGTGGCCAGATGGCCACCGTTCGCCGTCAGCAGAGTGATCGGCTGTACCAAAAGTCTTTGCGCGGCGTCATTCATGTCAAGGATGCGCAGGCGCGGATCGACGATAAAGCCGGCGAAGGGCAGGTGGCCGAGCAGCGATCGGAGCACAGGTCGCGCCTCGAAATGTCGGCCCAAACCCGCAGCGCGCTGCAGATGAGGCGTGATCAGGGCGAGCATCGCACGATCATCGGCGTCGAACGCCGGCTGCCCTCGGCCTCGCTGCACGTCGAAAAACCAGTAGTTCTTTTCCGACGCGCGCAGATTGCAGAACATGCCGTCATACATGTCCTGCGGCATCATCCATTCGTTCCAGACGGAGGTGCGTTCAATACGGTGCCGCCCAATCAACTGGGTGTCGCTAAAAACCCGGCCAAGCGGCGCGGCCACACGCGGCGCAAAGAGTTCGTTGGTCGCGAAATGGTCAAGGAAAATCCTGTCCCAATAGGGGTCGCGGCTCGGTGAGACGCAAAAGCTATCCTCGACATTGGCCCAGTCGATGCCCGAGAAACAGGCTCTGGAGCCATGAAACATGGCTTGCAACTGAAGGACCACGTCAAGCCAAATCGATTGATCGTAGGCGGCCTCATATATGCGACCGATCACTACCGACAGGCGCTCGTGAGAGATCGAATATCCCATAAGCCTTGCGAAATATACAACCAGAATGAAGTGTTAGCATACCTCTGATTGCGGTCGATGCAAGGGATAGAACGTCGAATGAGCAGGGGGGTTACCAGTGCTGACGCCCAAGGTCAGGAGAAAGCAGACATGATGTTTGACGCTTCACCCTTACGTCCACGGAGGCGGAAATCGGCGTACTCAGTTCTGTATGCTCTGTATGCCCTTCTCGATCGAATGGCGGAGGAAGTGGGATTCGAACCCACGGTGAGCTTGCACCCACGCCGGTTTTCAAGACCGGTGCCTTAAAC
>NZ_RZPB01000364.1:0-6046 GCF_003998535.1 Mesorhizobium sp. M7A.F.Ca.AU.002.02.1.1
TGTTCGGCGGCGGCACGGCGGAATTGCAGCTGATCGAATCCGACGATCCGCGCGAGGCCGGCCTCGAAATCCTGGCCCGCCCGCCCGGCAAGAAGCCGCAGACCATGACGCTGCTGTCGGGCGGCGAGCAGGCGTTGACGGCGATGTCGCTGATCTTCGCGGTGTTCCTGACCAATCCGGCGCCGATCTGCGTGCTCGACGAAGTCGACGCCCCGCTCGACGACCACAATGTCGAGCGCTTCTGCAACCTGATGGACGAAATGGCCGCCACCACCGAGACGCGCTTCGTCATCATCACCCACAATCCCATCACCATGGCGCGCATGAACCGGCTGTTCGGCGTCACCATGGCCGAACAGGGCGTCAGCCAATTGGTGTCGGTCGACCTGCAGGCGGCCGAGGCCATGCGCGAGGCAAGCTGACCCAGGTCAGCGCTGGCTGGAATGGGCCGCACCGGAGCAATTTCAGGAAAAGGGTGCAAGCGGTTCTCGCTCGGCAAAAAATGTCAGGGCCGCGGACTGTGCCTGTGCGAATGATGTTTGGCCGGGGACCAGACGAAATAGAGCGAGCCCAGTTTCAGCACAGGCACCCTGTGATCCCGCTCGCGATCACGCAGTTCCCGGTAGGTCTTCACCTTCAGTGTGCCCCCCGGCAATCTGATTCGCAAAGCCATGATGCATAGAGCTTACGTGCTTTCTCCAGACGATGGAAGATTCATTTCAAGTTCCTCATCAGTATTCGAGCTCCTGGAGGGGCGATCAGGAATTGTACTGGGCCACCAGATGACGAAATATTTGCCAAACTGCCAGACCGGGACTTCGCCCTTGTACTCTCGCCGCCGCAACTCATAACGTTGCTTGACCTTCAATACACCGCCCGGAAGCCTGATCTTGATCGTCATCGTCCCTCAATACTGATGGCGCACTTCCTGGGTGCCGCGCCCAAAATATCTGTCCGGCCAAGTTAGAAAAATCGCTCACTCTCGGATCGGATCGTTGCAATCCGATTTCGCTGAGTCAATGGAGCCGAGGGCGAACTCCTGTGGCTATCGGCGCCGTGCAGATAAGGCTTGAGAGCGGGCTCAACCTCTGCGCCGCAAGATCCAGTTCACACAGATCACGGCCACGAGGCCACATGCGATGCCGGCGCAATCGGCAAACCAGTCGAACACATCCAGATCGCGCCGTATCAGCGCCGTGCCCTGCAGGACCTCGATCGCCGCTCCAATCATGGCCAGGAAGACGATTAGTCTTGCTTTTCGATCGGGCCAGCCGAGCCCTCCAAGGAAAGTCATGACGGCAAAGGCGCTGGCGTGGTTCAGCTTGTCGGAACGGAAACCGATATCGATCCCGTACTCTTCAAGTCGGGGTATAGGCAGCAGTGCAAGGGCAAGAACAGCGGCAAGCGTGGCGAAAAAGGCGATCCGTTCGACGGCTGGATAAAATCTCATTCTGTTCCAATCTTTGCCTAGCCGCCGGGAAAGTCGAATCCGGCTCGGTATTGGCAGTTCAGGCTGAAACTCGGATCGACGGCGTTGTTCTTCTAAAGCCGCAATTTTTGCTTGAGCTTTTTCAGCCAGGTCTGTTCCGCCTCATCCTGATTTTGATGCGCCGGGACGTAGCGCGGCCGTATCTTTTTTCCTTTGATGTAGAATGGCTTTTCGACTTCTCCAACCAGATTGACGAAAAGCCGGGATTTGTTGGTGGGTTGGCGGACTGTGACGCCGTGGACCGATTCAATCGAGTTGATGAACAATACAAGAATGTTCTTGTCGTATTGAACTGTTTCGACGCATTCCAAATGGGTGTCGTCGACATAGGCATCATTGAAGAGTGTCGCTTTGGCTTTCAGCGTGGCGTATTTGGACTGGAAACGACTAATTGTCAGGTCCCCGCCAACGGCATCATAATCTTCCGGCCTCATATAAAACAGGCCAGAAAATAGCTTGTCGCCATTGTCGATGTGGCTTGTCCGCACCGAGCCGGCATTGGTCACCGGCGTGTTCCCGCTGAGCATCGCATCCATCAGTATGTCGCGTGTTGCATAGGTGTCACTAAACCTGATGCCCGCTTTCATATTCTTGAGGCGTTCATAATTGGGGTAATAATCAGGGTAAAGCTTGTGAATATCGTCATAGAACAGGTCGGCGACCTCGCCGAAAAATGCTTGCGATACATGGTAGGCGATAAAATCGCGCCATATTTGCGGCACGGCTTCGTTCGACCGAACGCGGTGGGCCTCATAATCCCACCTGGTGTTGTTGCGGCGTGTATCGATTTCGAGCGTTTCCGGAGCGGGAAACGTGCCGGCCAATTCCTGGTAGAGATCGAGGGGAAGGGCGTCAGGCAGGATGATGTGTGGAAACGGCTCCGATCGAACGTCGGCCTTGGTGGCTCGTTGAAGGACTGAAAGCGGCTTTGACATCGATGGTGTCCCAGATCGAGTTTGTCCGAATTTGGACAGCGAGGATCGTGTTCAACCTGTTCGGGTTACCGCCTTTCAACGGATCCCTTTCTGCGTCTCGTTCAAAGATTGGAGCGTTGAAAAGGGCTCCGCATGGGCTTTTACCATTTCGCTCATTAGAATATCCGCGCCAGTCATGAGGGGGACCAGGGTTTCCGCAAATGTGTATGTTTTGATGCCGTAAAGCCACTTCAGGTAAAGAAGGGCAGCTGACGTGCCGGAGACGCAGCCAACGATGTTCATTCGGGATACGACAAGCTCTATCGGATATATGTGTGGCAGGTTAGCTTCCATGATCCTGGTGTTGGCGTCGGCCGTCACATTGCCAACTGCATCCAGCAATTCGGGGAAGAAGGGCTTGCTTATTCTGGGATGTTCCTTCCAGACGACGTCGTATCCCCTCTCGACGATCTGCTCCGCAATTCGTCTATAGATCGCCGCCTCTTGCGCGTACGACATTATGCGGTTTCGCGACAATGCCTGGCCGAGCAGCAGGATCCGTGGGTTGGCTGACGCACGGCAATGTTCATCGCCGCCGGAAAGCGCATCCCTGCAGGCTTCACCTATTACGTCGCGCATCAGCGAAGCGCCGACCTGAAATCTTGGTACGTTCTCCAGTGCATCGTGAATGGGGATTTCGTGAAGCAAAGAATAAAACTTCGTCACCCGTCTCAGATGGTGTCTTTCTATCCTGTCGGCCGCTTTCCTCAATCGGAACGCCGGTGAAATTGTAGAGAGTCCTGCAATCAAGACCGCGGTGATGCGTCGTCGAAACCTTGTGCCCGGCGGCCGTGACATGGTTGCCATCTCGAATGGAAGGTATGACGTCAAGCCATCCTCATACAAAACGATCTTGGCTTCAGGGTATGAATCCAGCAGTATTTTTTCCGACGGCCGGTTAACGAAGCAGGCCCAGATTTCAGCTACGGAACTCGCGTCGAGACCAATTGTGTCTCGGATCAGACGATGGATCCGGAAAATTTGCAGTTGCCCATATTTACGCTCGGACGTCAGAAGGTCGTACGCCCATATGATCCGTCTCCAGGTCCATACTTTAGACGCAAGTTCAGCAAGACCGGTCTTGAAATGCTCGGAAACGCCGGCCGTTTCATAAAGCAGGAGATAGTCCTCATGCTCCTGATCCGCCGGGGAGCTTCCATCCATTGTTGATTGGCGAAGTGAGGCAACCAGGCTGAGCAATTGCCAGCTGCCAAAGACGCAGCATATTCGAGCTGGCAATTTAAGATCTCCAGATCGGATGGAAATAACGCTGCATGTTCCGCGATCTCAACCGCAAAATTGCTTCATATCCGACAGGCCGTGTGGCTCGGGGCGTCCCACCCGCTTCGTAATACTGCCTATCGCGTCGGTAGGAAATATCTTTCAGACGGCGGGTCTAACGTCCAAGACAGGCTAGAGTTCCGCACAATAGGCAGGCGAATTCACTTCAACTGAGCGGCAGAGACCTGTCGAGATCCGGCAATAGCACCCGGTGCGGCAGACCGCTCATGCGGTCGTCTTGCTGCTTCGGGTCCCTCTCGGCACCAAGAGCACGAATTCTCCCGGTTCTCGGGAAGGTCGTTGCCCGGGAAAGCGGGTTTCGCTTCCCCCAGTCAAAAGTAAGCTCCAGCCATGAACCGGAGCTAGATGATGACAGAGGCAGAAACCAGAATGTTTCACACACTTGATGTGCCAGCCGGTCCGGTGTGGCGGCCTGCAATCCCGGCCGACCTGACAAGGCAGGGCATGTGTGGGCGCATCTGCGCATCATGCCCGATACAAAGCCCGCACTGCCCCTCGAACGCCCTTGAGGCCGACGCTTCGGCGCAACGTCCCCGGTGAGCAGGCCAGAGCAATTCTAGGAAAAGTGTGAAGCGGTTTTCCGGCCAAAATTGCCTCAAAACAAAGAGTTAGAGCAGCTCGCCGTTTCCGTGAAACGGTGAACTGCTCTGAGGGCGGCGCCGGAAAATGCGCCGCCCTGTCGGAGGGGTCGTCCGCGATCAGGCGGCGAGCCAGGCCCGTGTGAAATCCTGCTCATAGGCCTGGTGCATCTGGTAGCCCATCAAGGAAGGTTTCATATGGCAGAACAGCTTTCGCCAGTAAGGCTGAACGATGATGCCGGAATCCTGCAGCATGACCTGGAGTTCCTTCATTACCACACGGCGCTGCTCCGGATCGGCGATGGAATTGGCCTTGTGGACCTTGGCATCGAAGTCTGGATCGGCGAACCCCGTCTCGTTCCATGCCGAACCGGTCTGATAGGCAAGCGCATAGGTCTGGATGCCGAGCGGTCGGGCGTTCCAATTGGTCGTCGCGAAGGGATACTTCGTCCAGTGGTTCCAGAACGCCGATTCCGGGATGACGGTGCGTTTCACCTTGAAGCCGGCGTCGCGCATCTGCTGGGCGACGGCATCGGAGCTTTCCTTGCGGTAGTCGGCTTCGACCGAGATCAGATCGAACTCGAAATCGAGCTGGCCGGCTTCCTCGAGCAATGCCCTGGCCCGGGCCGGATCACGTTTGATCGGCGGCAGGTCGGCGTGTTCGGGATGCATCGGTCCGACATGATCGTTCTGCGCGACGATGCCCATGCCGTCGGCGCCCAGTTGCAGCACCGCTTCGTTGTCGACCGCAAGCTGTATGGCGTTGCGCACGCGCTTGTCGTCATAGGGTTTGGCGTTGACGTTGCAGCGCGAGACCAGGGTGGCGGCAGTGACGATCTCGCTTTTCTTCAGGCCCAGCCTGTCGAGCATGGCGACGTCATAGGACTGCGTCTGGCCGTTCAGGTCGATCTCACCGGATTCGAAAGCGGAGACGGTGGCGGCCGAGTCGGTGCCGTAGTCGGTCCAGTCGATGCCGTCGAGGAACACCTCGCCGCCCCACCACGACCCGTCCGGCCGCTTGCGCACCGAGGCAGCAACGCCGACATCGAGTTTTTTAAGCTCGAATGGACCCGTGGAAACGGGGTTGGCCGACAGTGGCGCTGCCTTCGGATTGAACGTGCGGTGGACGATCAATGCCGGGTAGTCGGTCATCGCAGGGATAATGGTGATGTCGGGCTGCGACAGTTTCAGGACCAGGGTGTGGTCGTCGCGAACCTCGATGGCACCAGTGCGCGCCACCTTGGTGTCGGGATCGATCAGGGCGGTCATGCGCCCCGCCATCGAGTTGCCGGCGGCATCCTTCTCACACCAGCGCGTGATGTTGAAGGCGACATCCGTGGCGGTGAAATCGTCGCCGTTCGACCACTTCACCCCTGGGCGCACCTTGAGCACATATTCCGTGGCGTCCGCATTGATCTCCCAGCTCTGCAGCAGCACCGGCTCGAAGGTGAAATCCGGCTTCCAGCGCACCAGCGGTTCGAGAAACTGCATGGCGATGTTGCCCATCTGCGAAACCTTGAACTTGCGCGGGTCTTCCAGCTCCATCACCTGCATGGCAACACGCAGCACGCCGCCCTTTCTGGGTTGGGCGGCTTCCTCGGCCCGCGCCGGAACCGGTTGACCGATGAGCCCATAGGCAATCGCCGTGCTGGCGCCGAAGGCGCTGGCCAACGCCAGGAACTCGCGGCGGCCAAGCGCGCCGC
>NZ_RZPB01000365.1:0-6043 GCF_003998535.1 Mesorhizobium sp. M7A.F.Ca.AU.002.02.1.1
GTGCACCATAGGCGCAGCGGACCTCGAGCTGGCCGGTCACGGTGATGATTTGCAGGAGATGGCTCAGCCAGTCCACTTCAGACATTGGACCTCGAAACGGAGATAGTGAAACGTCTTATCGTAATTATGGATTGTTTGCACAAATCGAAAGTACCAAGAGAGACGGCAACACGCCCGCCGATCATGAATGCGTCTCCAGGTGAAGAACTTGTCTACATGCCGAGCGCGGAGGCACCACGCACTAGATTGCTGCGGCCGTAACGGAGCAACTGGTAAAAGGATGGAGCAGTTTCCTGTCTCTGAACAGCTGCGAGGCCGATCAGCCGCCGCAGCCTACCGCCATCCCCGCACCATATGAGATTGGACGCTGCGCCCTGGGGTCTCCCAATGAGTGTCCGGGGTCTCACCATTTATCGGTTGCAGCCATTCGTCAGAGCTGATGATGGCTCACGGTCGCTTTCAACAGAGGACGGTATTTGTTATCCAGGCCGATATTTGGAGCCGAGCGATATTGTGATGCTTGCCTTGTGATCCAGGTTGCCCCGCCGCCTTTGATAGACACCTGTTGTTAGGCCTTAGCTTTCCGATTCGCTGGTGTTTTCCTCAACGGCGTTTTTGCAGTTGGCTTGCGGCCGAGTCCGCTGGATTTCGCGAGGGCTGACCGCTGGGCCGCGTAGCTCGGTGCAACCATGGGATAGTCCTTGGCGAGCCCCCACCTGGCTCTGTACTCGTCGGGTGTCATTCCCAGCAACCCAAGGTGGCGCTTCATAGACTTGAACTTGCGTCCGTCCTCCAGGCTGATGATGTAATCGGGAAACACGGACTTTTTTGGATTGACTGCCGGAACAAGCGCGGGCGGCGTCGCTTCCACCGGCTGACCCAATCCCGACAAGGCAGAATTGACGCTGGCGATCAATTCGGGAAGACCGGCCGCCGGAATGGCGTTCTTCTGGACATATGCCGCCACTATGTCGGCGGTGAGCTGCAACAACTGGACCTGCGGTGCTTCAGCGTCATTCTGCATATTTCGAGTTTCCCATTTGATTGGCTTTGTCTCTATTGAGGAACTTTACAACGTGCAACGGCCCACAGATCATGGATGGGGCTCCACGCGAAGAAACCTGTCTATATTTTAAAGCGGTGGCACCGCACCTGACCTACCCGCTGGCAACTGACTGACCACAGGATTGATTCAATGCCGGCTTGAGGCAGTAGCAGGATACCGAGTGTTTATAGCGCAAGTCGGAGTACCGAGGTTCAATCGGGCGCGTCGATAGCGCGACCATAGTCGGCGGCATTCGCCAATCCACAGGGTATGCGTCAGCCGTTTCGCGATCCGGGGGCTGACGCCGCAGAGAAAACCCGCGGGTGGCAACAATCGCGCGGGTGATCTTCTCGATCCAACGGTGTCTAACCGAGATTCCTGGGGATAATCACTCGTCGCTCCGGGACTCGCTGGCGCTTTGACAAACTCGGTTTTCCAGACCGGGGGCCGAGTGCACAAGATCCTGGCATGTCACCGCCAAGGCACCGCCACCGGGCGGAACCGCTTGCCCAGACTGCTGGACAGCAACCACGACATTCCAATTGCAAAGCAGATCGCGTACCGCTCGATTTTCAGAGGAAAAATATACATTCCGGCCGTCCCGGCGGATTTTTACGAGCCCAACTTCCCGGAGCTTGGCTAGGTGGTGCCACGAGGCTGTCCGGCTAATATTAAGCCGTTCGCGAATTTTGCGATCCGGCAATTCATAGTCGAGCAGCAAGCTCAAAATGTGCAGCCGCCGCGCATTGCCCAGCACCTCCAGAAATTCGGCCGCTTGTGCGGCGTTAGCCCTTAGTCCGTCCGAGACCATGGATGCCTCTTCCCCAGCAACTTGCCGTCACGCCCGAAGACTGCGGAACAATCGATCTCTTCAATGAACACGGCCAGATCATCTGGCACGAGCCACTGGGCGTAGGACCGAAGCCGTCTCAACCCACAAGCCTTGGCATGCCTCTCGGCGCGCTCGGATTCAAGTCCAGCCATCGTTGAGCGCTGTTGTTGGATTGGCACGAAACCATTGAGGCGTCCTTCCGCCAGCTGACTGGCCCAGCAAGTCGTGACCTGTTCCACTCACCGCTCCTTTACGTGACCCGGCAGACAAAATACCACAGCCATGTCGATAGTGTCGGCTCCTCCATTATGATTAAGGTGGCGGGTTCTCCCCACCGCATTTCGGAGTTAGCCCTTTTGACGGTATGATTGCATTGCGTATCAACGGGATGCGCGGATGGGTTATTTCCCATTTCGACCGAGCCTCCGTTGTTGCGCCGACGCAGGCGGGCCGAAGCTTTCAACACATCGACTTGCCCGGTGCGATGTAGTGTCGTTCGATGACCAACACCGCCTCCCCTTCCCTCTGATGGCCTCCATCGATTACCAAAATCGTAAATCCGCGACCTACAGTGCCAGTCGCTTCGTCCGGTCTTCGTTGAGCCCCCAGCCGATTGGATATCGCTCTGCCCAAGCACTCTTGGTTCCCCTTGAAAGATCATAAATGAATCGTGTGGCAGGCCTGAGCATCGAGTAGCAACCATGGGCCTCGTGCTACGGGTGACCGGCGCCCCCGACCCGAAATCGTTGCTCGCCCCTCTTTTCTGAAGGA
Organism: Mesorhizobium sp. M7A.F.Ca.AU.002.02.1.1; assembly: GCF_003998535.1. Classification (NCBI taxonomy): domain Bacteria; kingdom Pseudomonadati; phylum Pseudomonadota; class Alphaproteobacteria; order Hyphomicrobiales; family Phyllobacteriaceae; genus Mesorhizobium; species Mesorhizobium sp. M7A.F.Ca.AU.002.02.1.1. The sequence continues at coordinate 2,649 of NZ_RZPB01000365.1, forward strand.
TACGGGCCCCCTCTGTAGCCCAGCAACCACCCATCATTATGAGGATTGCTTGCGACAGGGGGCCGAGCGATGCCGTAACCGCTGAGATCTCCTTCCCGGTCGATGTCAACCACGATCAGCACCGAATGGCCAATGACGACGCCAGCTTCGCGTAATGCCTGGGCGGCATCGGGATGAGTAGGCAAAGCCTCCTGGCTTTTTTGTTTCGAGCAAGGCGTCACGAAGGCTGGTCAGCGGTTCTGGCAATCTTCACCATGCGACCTTGCCTCCTGCAAACGGCTAACTCGCAATCGAGCGAACGCTACTAAAGAACGCCTCGACCAAGGAAATTGGTATCTTACAATACCGGCGCAGGCTTGTTGGGCTTTCAGTTGTAATCCTGTGCCGATGATGAAATCATGCGCGCGCTTGACAACGGGCAGGTTAATTCAAGTTCCGCCACCAGGAGGAGAAGCGGTATGACCACTCAGGTTGTACATCGCGTATTCGGTCCCAAGCAGGTCAGGCAATTCAGGGAAGTCTACGAGCGCGCGCGCGTAGTGGAGGCAACTTACCCCGATTCGCACATTGCCAGCAAAGCCGCCAAAAGGCTGATCGAGGCATTCGAAGCCGAGATCCAGACTGACGGGACGGTTCTGGATTTTCAGCAGCTATGCGAAGCAAACCCCCTGGGGACCGCCTGAGACCCGGACGTTGTCTGGCGAAGGCTCACGATGAACCGCTTCATCTGCCGACGTCAGCCATGCCCTGCAGGCGGATCGTGCTTGCCGTTCAAAAATCAAATTTCGGAAGTGGGTCGCCATGCGGAGCGATAGGGGAGCCATGGGGCGTTGGGCGGCGGTGGCTCCCCTATCCTGTCTCCGCATTTGTTCGCAGACAGGCAGCGTAAGCTCGAGCAGACGCCGGCAATCCACTGTTCAGCGTGGTGTATACATCGTCAACGAAGCTTTTGGAGGTATGATGCAGCGTTGTCAGGAGGTGCGAGCAAACCCAACCACCGCCTATCGTATGAGACCCGCCGAATTAATCGCAAGAGCGCGTGCAACCAACACAGTGCGCGGTAACCGAGGATATCTATAGCCTGGTGCGGCACGGGCATGCGCCTTAGTTCGGGCCGCTCGCGCGGGTCAAACCAGTTTGGAGTCCCGTCTTCTCAACGTAAAAATTTACCGAAAAAATTAACTTATGTTAGAGAATGCTAATAAATAGCTCCTACACTCCCGAGGCTGCTTTAGATGTCAGCAGCCACGTTGCTTGAGGTTCGCAATCAGCCTTGAGCGTGGAAAAGGGGTCGGGTACCAAAACTTCCAATTCTAAGAAAGGGCACTTATCGGGCGCCACAGGTACCTTCGTTGGGGAAGGGTGAGTATCGGTATGGTTTCTACAGCAGGACTGCACAGTTACGGTTCGTCAAATCGATCAAGAGTTCCGTCCAGCGGCACAGAAAATCTCCACCAAGAAGCAGGTAAGCAATACCTTCTCATGCTGGACGGGAGGGCCTTGGACCGCGAGTGTCTCGCTTCGGCGCTTGAGGATCATGAATTGGGCATGGTGGTCGTCGCCATGGGTTCGATCGAGGAATGGCGCATAAGGAAGGGTTCGGCTTCTCCCCTTTCAACCATACTCTTCAACCTCGGCGGCCGGAAGGTCACCGATCACGGCATTGCAGAAGAAATCAGGCATATTTCGTCCGAGTTCAAGGCCGTTCCGGTGGTCATCCTGGCCGACACCGAAGATCTTGCACAGGTGCTGACGGCTCTCGAATGCGGCGCACGCGGTTACATTCCGACTTCGGTCGGGATCGATGTGTGTGTCGAGGCGATCAACTTGGCTGCAGCCGGAGGCATCTTCGTTCCGGCCAGTAGTGTCCTTTCCATGCGGCACCTGATAAAATCAGGCAACTGCGACGCCCGGCCCTTGACGGGCATGTTCACGCTCAGGCAGGCAGAGGTCGCCCAGGCACTGCGACGCGGCAAGGCGAACAAGATCATCGCCCACGAACTGAACCTTCGCGAAAGCACTGTGAAGGTTCACATCCGAAACATCATGAAGAAATTGAAGGCGACCAACCGCACGGAGGTCGCCTACAAGGTGAACGATCTCTTCGCGGAAGGACCTCTGAGCCAAGAGTGATCGCATCAACAAGACGGCCCGTCCTGGTTCAGTCCTGGCGGGTCGTGTTTTTTCGTCAACGGAACATTTGAATGAAGGTCGATGGATTTCGCGTTGCCGCACGACCGATGCCACGCGAGACTCCCTTCTGAATCGTGACTTTGCTCCGCGCAATGGAACAGCTTTTGAGAAGAGGCAGTCGGAGGGGTCCGGGGCAACGAAAACGCCGCCCCGTTCGAGCGGCATTCTCGCCTGATCAACCAACAGCAGCAGCGGTCTGTGCCTCGGCCGTTCGTGCCAAATGACGGCGCAGGTCGCGCATGTCGACCTGCTGACCGCAAATCGGGCAGGTATGGAAATTGTCGTCTCGTGGGCTGGCTGGCCACCGTGCAGCTTGCCGGGGATTGGTGGTCCAAGGTCGGATTCGCCATGGCTATCAAACATTCAATTCGTCTAAAATGGTCCGAAACCATTTTAGCGCACGCTATATTGAATCGCAGTCTTGCGAGGCAGTTCATGCGTTTGAAGTTCATCCCACCTATTGAGCCGGAGCTTGTCGACACCCGCCCGAGCGGGGCGACTGGATTCACGAGATCAAATTCGACGGGTATCGCACTCAGCTCATCATGGATGAAGATGGCATCCGCCTGTTGACGAGAAGAGCGCGCCACAACCAGGACAGGTCAAGCGACTGATCCTTGGGTCTCATCACCGACAGGGGAAGTTTGCACCTGTTGCAGCCGAGCGGCGCGTCTCCGATCATGATGCGTATCCCAGCGGCCACCAAGGTTCACTCGGACGCCGGGATGGGTCCTGCAATTACTGGGCGAAGCGCAGGTGACCCACAACGGTACTTTTGACGCCGCGAGCTCCAACAGCGCGCGCGTTGGGGTGTGAGAACCGCAAGATCCTCTCGTACCCACTTTGCGATCGATCAGGCAGACGTGCGGCTGTCAGCCGGCGGCCTAAGGATACTCAGAATGTCTGGTTGTAGGCGCCCACCTCGGGGCTGCGGCGCAGCACGGTGTCGACAGCCTCGAACATCTCCCGTCGACGCTGCGACGACACCGGGCTTTCGACGACCACGACCAGTTCCGGCTTGTTCGAAGAAGCGCGCACCAGTCCCCAGGTGCCGTCCTCGGCGACAACGCGCACGCCGTTGACGGTGATGAGGTCGGCGATCTTCTGGCCCGCAAAAACCGTTCCATCCCGCTTCATGGCCTGAAAGTCGGCAACCACCCGCTCGACAACGCCATACTTCACATCGTCCGCGCAGTGCGGCG
>NZ_RZPB01000366.1:0-6041 GCF_003998535.1 Mesorhizobium sp. M7A.F.Ca.AU.002.02.1.1
GGCATTGGCGCTGCGCGACCTCGATTATCAGGGGCCGGTGACGCTGGTCGGCGACGAGCCGCATCTGCCCTATGAGCGCCCGCCTCTGTCCAAGGAGGCGATGGCCAGCGATGCGCCCGGGATCAAGGCGATCGCCAGCGACGCAATTCTGGCCGAGAAGTCGATCCGGCATATCCATTCCGTCCAGGCCGTCGCGATCGACCGCGCGGCGCATACTGTGCGCCTGTCGGACGGATCGGTCCTGCCTTACGACAAGCTCCTGCTGGCAACCGGTTCGACGCCGCGCAAGCTGCCGATGCCGGGCCTGGGTCCGCGCTGCGTCTATCTCAGAACCTTCGCTGATGCGCTCGCCATTCGCGCGCATCTCACCCTCGGCAACCGTATCGCCATCATCGGCGGCGGCTTTATCGGCCTCGAACTCGCCGCCGCGGCCCGCAAGCTCGGTGCCGCGGTCACCGTCATCGAGGCGCAGCCTCGCATCCTGATTCGCGGCGTGCCGGCGGAGATCGCGGAAATCATCCATGAGGCGCATGTCGCCGAGGGCGTCGACATCCTGTGCGGCGACGGCATCGCGTCCATCGCCGACGATGGCAACGAGGTGCGCACCACACTTGCCGGCGGCCGGGAAATCGTCGCCGACCTCGCGATCATCGGCATCGGCGCCGTGCCGGTGGCCGGGCTTGCGGCCGAAGCGGGGCTGACGATCGACAATGGAATTGCAGTCGATGCCGAGCTGCGCAGCTGCGATCCCGACATCTTTGCCGCCGGCGATTGCTGCTCGTTTCCGCTCGCCGTCTATGGCGGCCGCCGGGTGCGGCTGGAAGCCTGGCGCAACGCCCAGGAACAGGGCGCGCTGGCGGCCAGGAACATGCTCGGCGCCGGCGAGGCGCATGCGGCGGTGCCGTGGTTCTGGTCGGATCAATATGGTCTGTCGCTGCAGATCGCCGGGCTCTCCGACGAGGGCAAAAACACCGTGCGCCGCGATCTCGGCGACGGCGCCTTCATCCTCTTCCATCTGGCTGAAGACGGCAGGCTGGTCGCGGCCAGCGGCATCGGCCCCGGCAACGCGGTCGCCCGCGACATCAGGCTGGCCGAAATGCTGATCGCCAAGCGGGCCAAGCCGGCGCCGGAAGCGCTGGGATCACCGGATGTGAAGCTGAAGTCGTTGTTGGCCGCCTGAGCCTACGCTCCCCCTTTTTGGGGGCCGCTGCGCAGCTGCGGGATGGGAGTGCGGCACCGCCCCTGACCTTCGGTCCGACCTGCCCTACAAGGGGCAGGTAAAGGCTCTGAACCCCAGCCCTAAAACAGCGCCTTCAGCTCCGGCAGTTTGTCGTTCACCAGCCAACCATAATAATTCTCTTCCGGCAGCTTTTCGGGCTCACCGGCGGCGCGGCGCCTGTCGTTCTCCGCCTTCAACGCATAAGCGCGCTGCTCCGGATTGCCGACATTGTAGAGCGTGGCGGTCAGCCCGGGATTGCCCGAAATGTCGAAGCCGGCAATGCTTTTATAGGCATCGATCGATTTCCTGATCGTCGCGGCGACGTAGGGCAGCGTCAGGTCGGGATCCATGATGGTCTTGTAGACCGAATTGGGATCGCCGACGTCGAGCTTGGGCAGGCCCGAAACCTTGTGCACCAGATCGCTCATCTGCAGGGCGGTCAGCGGATTGAGCTGGCCGAGGCCGAAGGTCTGGCCGGCATAATAAGGCTGGAAGAAGGTGGCGCCGAAGCGGTCGTCGGGAAAGCTGGTCCCGCCGACCGACTTGCCGCGAAACGAACGGTTCCACACCTGTTCGCGGCATTCCCACAGATCGTAGCTGTCGGACATCCCCGCGCATTTCTTGAATTCCGGCCGCTGCACGAAGTCGGTGATGTCCTCGCCGTCATAGGCGAAGGACAGCTTGCTGGAGAGATAGGAGATCGCCTTGACATAGTAGGTCTGCAGCCGGTCATAAGCATCGACATTGTAGGTGTGCTCGCCGACGATGGCGCCGACAATGTGCAGGGGATCGATGCCGTAGGCGGCCGCCGCCTTCCTGATCTTGGCGCGCAGATCGGCGTCGTTCTGCAGCAGGGCATAGACCTTGCGGTACTTCGCCTGGAAGCTGGTGTTGGTCGCCTGCGTGCGCCGGCTGGAGGCGCCGGGAATGTCGGGCTGCACGGCATTGCGATTTCCCGGCGGCACCAATGTCGCTGCCTCGGCGGCGAACAGCGTCGCCGCCAGCGTCAAGCCGAGAATGACCAGGATCAGTTTTTTCATGCACCCGCCGCCCAAGCAATTCCAGGAAAAGTGTGAAACGGTTTTCCGGAATTGCGTCAACCTAGAGATCGAGAATTGCCGCGCAAACTAGGTAAAGCTCTTGGTCGAGTCGAGAGCGCCCCTTCACCCGGCAGGACGAAAGGTGGCCAGATGGTACCATCTGGCCACACATGATTTTGCTTGCCGGAAAATGTTGCCTGGACCGGCGCCGGAACGTTTCGGCGCCGTCGTTTAAAGGATGAACCGCGACAGGTCGGTATTCCTGGACAGATCGCCGACATGCTTTTCGACATAGGCGGCGTCGATAGTGACGCTCGTTCCGTTGCGGTCGGGCGCATCGTAGGAGATTTCGTCCAGCACCCGCTCCATCACCGTCTGCAGGCGCCTGGCGCCTATGTTCTCGACGCTGGCGTTGAGATCGACGGCGATGCCGGCGAGCGAATCGATGGCGTCGTCGGTGAAGGTCAACTCGACGCCCTCGGTCTTCATCAGCGCGATATACTGCTTGATCAGGCTGGCCTCGGTCTCGGTCAGGATGCGCACGAAATCGTCCTTCTCCAGCGCCCGCAGTTCGACGCGGATCGGCAGGCGGCCCTGCAATTCCGGCAACAGGTCGGACGGCTTCGAGACGTGGAAGGCGCCGGAGGCGATGAACAGGATGTGATCCGTCTTCAACGGTCCGTATTTGGTCGCCACCGTGGTGCCTTCGACCAGCGGCAGCAGGTCGCGCTGCACGCCTTCGCGCGAGGGCCCGCCGGAAATGTCCGATCTCGCCGCGATCTTGTCGATCTCGTCGAGGAAGACGATGCCGTCGTTTTCCGCGGCATCGAGCGCCCGGCGCACCACCTCGTCCTGATCGAGCAGCTTGTCGGACTCGTCATTGACCAGCAGGTCGTAGGACTCCTTCACCGTCGTCTTGCGCATCTTGGTTTTCTTGCCGCCCATCGCCTTCGACAGCATGTCGTTGATGTTCAGCACGCCGATATTGGCGCCCGGCATGCCGGGGATTTCAAATCCGGGCATGCCGCCGCTGCCGGTGTCGGCAACCTCGACCTCGATTTCCTTGTCGTCGAGCTCGCCGTCGCGCAGCTTCTTGCGGAAACTGTCGCGGGTGGCCGGGCTCGCCGTCTTGCCGACCAGTGCTTCCAGCACACGTTCCTCGGCGTTGACGTGGGCGCGCGCCTTGACGTCCTCACGCATCTTCTCGCGCACCAGGCCGATGGCGATCTCGACCAGGTCGCGGATGATCTGCTCGACATCGCGGCCGACATAGCCGACTTCGGTGAACTTGGTCGCCTCGACCTTGACGAAGGGCGCACCGGCCAGCCGCGCCAGGCGGCGCGAGATTTCCGTCTTGCCGACGCCGGTCGGCCCGATCATCAGGATGTTCTTGGGCATCACCTCTTCGCGCATCTGGCCTTCCAGCTGCTGGCGGCGCCAGCGGTTGCGCAAGGCAATGGCCACGGCGCGCTTGGCGTCCTTCTGGCCGATGATGAAGCGGTCGAGTTCCGAAACGATTTCGCGGGGAGAAAATGTGCTCATATCACTAAATTCCACTTTGCCACTGCTTGATGGCCTCGAACGGATGCAGCAGCATGATCACGTTGAGTGTCAGATTGTCCCGGATGAGGTAGCCGGTGCCGAGTTCGAAGATGATGGCGAGGCTGACGATCACCCATATAGGTAGCCTTCGCGCCATCACAAATCCCAGCACCATGGCCAGTGTGTCCGACACCGAATTGATGATGCTGTCGCCATAGTAATCGAGCGAAATGGTGCCGGCGCGGTAGCGGTCGATGATGAACGGGCTGTTTTCCAGCAGCTCCCAGCCGCCCTCGATGAAGACGGCGAACGCCAGCCTCAGGCCGATCGGCGAACGCGGGAACAGGAACCGCGCCAGCGCATAGAACAGGAAGCCGTGGATGATGTGTGAGAAGGTGTACCAGTCCGAAATGTGCTGGGAATTCTCCGAACTGTTCACCACGCCATGCCAGAGCTTGACGTAGCCGCAGGTGCAGATCGGCGTCCGCCCCATGCCGTAGAGCGCCCCGGCCTGGAAGATGACCAGGGCAAGCACCAGCAGAAGCCCCATCCGCCAGCTGTCTTCGTAGGCCGAATAGCTGTTTTCCGTGGCCGGTGTCGTCATCGATTCATTCCCCCTCGTTTCGCGTCGCCGTCTCGACCATCACAAAGCCCTGTCACGCCTTCAGCGGCGGCAGCCGGCGGATCACGGCCGCCGGCAAGGTGAGGTTGACCACAATCCGCCGGATACGCTGCCAGCCGGCCCCGAACAGAATAATCAGCGCGCCAACAACGACCAGGATCAAGGCAAAAGGCGGGATGCCCGTCGAATCGGAGGCGGAATTCACCAGATAATAGATGCCCAGCGAGCCGAAGTAAGCCAATGTAGGAACCAGAAGCGAACGGCGGTCTATGGCCAGCGCGACATAGAGGAAGCCAAGGATCAGAATCGTCAGCATGATGGTTGCATTGGCATCCGGCGCGATATGTCCGAATACGACGTTTTGGCCGGTTGCCATGATAAAGAGCGGATGCACCAGCATCGGCGCCGAGACGACATGCAGCCAGAAAGCGCAATCGGACCAGATCTTGCGTCGATCCCTGTCGTAAATGTCAAAAGCGACACCCGTTGCGAACACGATCAGGCCGCAGATCAGCGGCATGTAAAGGGCCGCGCGAAGCAATTCGGGAACGTCCTCGAGGCGCGGCGGCGCAATCGCGCCGGTTGTCACACTGTCATACAGGATTATCGCCGTTTGCAGGAAGGCAAGCAGTGTGAAGGCGATGGCGATAGTCCCGGCAATGATGGGGACGCGAAAGCGCCAGAAATAGATCGCCGCCGCGATTATTCCTCCGCCCAGGAACAGATATCCGGCCCGGGACGCCGTCTGGCGCAACGCCAATAGCTGCCAGATGGTTTCCGGCTTGCGTATGCCGAAGCTGGCCTCCACTTGCAGCGCCAGAGCGGCCAGAATGGCGGCCATGAAAATCAGGGCAAGCACGGACGACGATAGCTTCATCCGGTGCTGACGCGTGACGATTTCGGCGAGCCCCCAGGCGAAAACCGCGAAGATGCCGGCGATCCAGAATGTCTGGCCTGGAAGCAAGGTGGTGAGGACAAAGAAGAAGCCGGCGCTGAGCAGAACGGTTCCCACGGTGACGAACAGATCGTTGCCGCCGCCGACCAGCCGCAGGTTTTCCTCGTCACCCTCGTCACTCTCATCATCGGCGCGCCTGGCCTCGGGGGCGAGAGCGACCGCGCGTTCCATGGCCTCCAACTGATCGCGCAAGGTCTGCGAGATCAAACCTTTCGCGACTGCCTTGTCGAGGGTTTCGGCGCTGATCAATTGGGCTCCTGCGTCGCGTCGCGCGCCATCATCAGGGCTGGCCCGTACTCCGATGTTCTGGTGTCAAAGGCAACAAAGCCGGCCTTTTCGTAGGCGCGGATCGCCCTGACATTGGCGGGATCCGGGTCGATGATGACGCGCGGAACACCTTCCTCGAAAAGCTGTTCGACGAATTGGCGCACGATCGCCGAGCCATGGCCACGCCCGACCAGCTCCGGCACGCCGATCGACACGTCGATGCCGAGCGTGCCGAACGGCTGGTCGGCGTAGGGGTGGTCGTCTTCCAGATGCGGGTCGTAGCTCTGCAGATAGGCGATCGGCTTGCCGTCGAGCTCGACGATCAGCGGCTCGACGGAAATCGAGTCGATATGATCGCTAATCCCGGCGATTTCCGTCTCCGGATCGTCCCACCAC
>NZ_RZPB01000367.1:0-6035 GCF_003998535.1 Mesorhizobium sp. M7A.F.Ca.AU.002.02.1.1
CATCACCATGGTGCCGCCGGTGAACGGCGTGATCGGGAACAGCGCGATCAGAAGCGCGCCACCAAGGCCGGCCAGCGCGCTGCCGAGCACGAAGACGCCGGTGATGTAGCGGCGCACCGGAATGCCCATCAAAGCGGCGGTGTCACGGTCCTCGACGCTGGCCCGCAAGGCACGGCCGTAGCGGCTCGCGGTGATCATGCGGAAGCTCAGCGCCACCACGGCGATGGTGATCAGTATGACCATGACGCGCACAGAAGCGATGCGTACACCGCCGACCTCCCACACCGTGGTCAGCGGGCGCGGGATGCTTTTCTGGTTGGGGTTCCAGCACAGCACGACGACATGCTGCAGGACGACGATGAGGCCGAGCGAGACGATGAAGCCGTTGGTCGGTCGCTCCAGCGTGAAGCGGAACAGGCCGCGCTCGAGCACATAGCCCATCAGCCCGACAGCCAGGATGGCCAGCACCACCGCTATGGGAAAGCCGAGGCCCGCGCTGACGGCGAGCCAAGTGACGATGCCGCCGATCATGAGGAATTCGCCATGAGCGAAATTGATGATGCCGGTGAGGCCGAAGATCAGCGTCACGCCAATGGCGATGAGCGTGATGACGCTGGCGATGGAAAGGCCGTTGAGGATTTGCTGGATGAAGATATCCACGGCGATCGAGACCTGCCTGTCTTGCAAGAAAGGGAGTTGGCGGTGGATTCCGCCAACTCGGGTATGATGAAGCTTCAGCTCTTCGGCGCTTCGGCCGGGGGCTGCTGCATGGCGCAGGAGATGGCGCCGCCGGGTGCCGCCGCGCAGACTTCCGTCGCGTGGGTGACCTGGTGGGTCTGGTTAAAGGTCAAATCATCCGAGACCACGCCCTGGTGGTGGAGGCTCAGCAATGCGTCGACCGTCTTGTCCGGATCGAAACTGTCGGCCTTCTGCCAGGCTTCGACGAGGAAGTGGACGTAATCGTGGTAGAGCAGCGACACCGACGAGGTCACGCCATGCGGCGCGCCCGCGGCGAAGTAGGCGTCGAAATAAGCCTTGGCCTTCGGGTTCGAGGACTCGCCCCAGCACACCGGGACACAGCTCATCGCCACCGGCACATCGGCGGACAGCTGCTTTTCCTTCCAGATGCCGGGGTCAACGCCGAACAGGAAGTAGCTTTTCGCCGCACCGAGTTCGAGCGCCTGCGGCAGCGCCGTCAGCGTTGAATCGCCATTGTACCAGAAGTGGATAATGTCCGGATTGAGGCTCTTGGCCCGCGTCAGGAAGGGCGAGAAATCGGTGGTATCAGGCGGATAGAAGATGATGTCCGGCACGTCCTGCCCTTCGGCCTTCAATGCCTTGTAGTAGTAGGATGACAGGAACTGGCCGGTGGCATCGTTGCCGACGATCATCACTGACTTTTTCGGCTTGAAGCCAAGTAGCGGCTCGAGCAGGGTGAGCACGCCGCGCGCGGTCGATCCGGAGCGCTGGAATTCCTGCGGCTCGGACTGGAAGAGATAGTGATCCTCGCCGCCGGGCTTGACCGAGTCCGGTGTCAAGATTTTCGCCAACGTCGAATTGCCGGCGAAATGGATGATCTTGGCCGGCTGGGTGATCTTGGCCATGGCCAGCGTGAAGTCATGCGTTTCCGAGCCGAAGATCGCCTGCACCTTCACGTCGCGCACCAGCTCCTGGGTGGCGGCGATTGCAGTGGCGATATCGGTGCGGTCATCGCGCTTGACCATTTCCAGCTTGTAGGTTTTGCCGCCGACCTTGAAGCCGCCGGCATCGTTGATCTGCTTGACGGCGAGGCCGACGCCCGCCGGCAGCGTATGGCCGGCGGAGACGAACGAGCCGGATTCGGCGGCTACGACGCCGATCTTGACAATGTTGTCTTCGGCCCACGCAGGATGAGCTAGCGCGCCAAGGCACAGGGCCGCGCCCATTTTAAGAACGGTGTTCAATTTGAGATCCTCCCGACTCCAAATGATTGCAGTCTTACAGGGTTGTCATACAACCCTGTAATCTGGTAAATCTTACAGAGAGGGATGTCAATCGCATTGCCATGGCTCCCCGAAATCAGAATCGCAGAGCCGGAATTGCCGGCAAAGCCGCAGTCAGGAACAGCAAGATGCAAGCACGGAAATTCGGCCGCACCGGCACATCAGTCAGCGAAGTCGGTTTTGGCTCATGGGCGATCGGCGCCGCCTGGGGCGAGGTCAATGACGACGACGCGGTGGCCGCCTTGCATGCAGCCCTCGACGCCGGCGTCACCTTCATCGACACGGCGGACGTCTACGGCGATGGCCGCTCGGAGAAGCTGATCGCCAGGGTGATGAAGGAACGGGGCGGTGAGCGGCCGTTTATCGCCACCAAGGCCGGAAAGCGGCTGCCGTCACAAACGGTCGAGGGCTTCAACCAGAAGAACCTGGCCGACTGGGTCGACCGCAGCCTCAAATATCTCGAGGCCGACACGCTCGACCTCGTGCAACTGCATTGCCCACTGACCGACCTCTATTACCACCCTGAAGTGTTCGAGCGCCTCGACCGGCTGGTCGAGCAAGGCAAGATCCGCAATTATGGCGTCAGCGTCGAGCGCGTCGAAGAAGCGCTGAAGGCGATGCAATATCCCGGCGTCGTCAGCGTGCAGATCATCTTCAATGCCTTCCGCCAGCGACCGGCGGAATTGTTCTTCGATCAGGCGAAAAAGCACGACGTGGCCATCATTGCCCGCGTGCCCCTGGCCAGCGGCCTGCTGTCGGGCAAGTTCAAGGCCGACACCAAATTCGAGACCACCGACCACCGCCTGTTCAACCGCAACGGCGAGGCCTTCGATGTCGGCGAGACGTTTTCGGGCGTGCCTTATGAGGTAGGCCTGGCGGCGGTCGAGCGCATCCGACCGATGGTTTCCGGCAACACGACGATGGCGAAATTCGCGCTGCGCTGGATCTTGATGTTCGACGCGGTGAGCGTCGTCATTCCGGGCGCCCGCAATCCCACACAGGCCCGTTCCAACGCTGAAGCCGCGGACCTCCCGCGGCTGTCCGATGAACTCATGGGCAAGATCCGGGACGTCTACGACCAGGACATCAAGCCCCATGTGCATCAACGCTGGTAGGCAATATCCCTCGGTATCGCGAGCGCCACATTGACGCGTCGGCAGCCTGATGTGACGAAATAGGCGTCGCCTCAGAAACCAGAGGGCTCAAGCGGTCCCAATCAATCCTGATGCCGTTTCGGGCCTCGAGCAGATGCAGTTCTCGAGCAGGATTTCGAAGCCGACCTCATGATCGCCTGAAACGAGGCTGATGCCGCACCTCAACCAGGAGGTCGACGGCGACTATCACGGCAAGTTCCTGGACCTCGCCGGTCGGTCCAACCACCTGAATCCCTGCCCCGAACGTTCCCGAAGTCCGTAATGAGCGAAATCCACATGGCACAATCTCTCTCTCGTCAATCAGGCGCTTCCTTGGCAAGGTAAGAGCAGTCACTGCTCAGCGACGACGAGATACTGTGCTCCACAATACACCACCTCTAACTCTCCACGTTTGACGCTGGGGGCAGCACCACAGCCGGGTGACGCCCTTCGCGCAGCATCAGCCCGAGAGTGTAATCAACTGCCAGCTTCACGGCACCGAGCGCGGTCCCGTCATCCCCCAGGGAACTGACAGCGATGGGTGTTGACCATGCAAGCTCTGCTGCGACGCGTTCGACGTTTTCCGTCATCAGCGGGTTTCTGCCGACACCGCCGCCGAGCACGATCAGGCCGGGGTCGAGCATGCCGATGCAGCCGGCCGCCAGCCTGCCGATATCGGCGCCATGGCGCGCGACGGCCACTACCGCCGGCGGCGAGCCCTCGAGCGCGCGTGCAAAAAGATCCTTGGCCGAGTCGGGCGGCACGCCTTCTCCTGCGGGCCAGTCGACACGGCAGCGCTCGATCAACGCCCGCGAGCCGAGATAATGTTCGAGCCCTTCACGATAGGGCGTCTCGCTGGCCGACCATGGAAACGGCATGCGGCCGATTTCGCCGGCCGCACCACCGGCGCCGCGAAACAAACGCCCCTCGGTGATGAAGCCGAGGCCGACCCGCACGCCGACCTGCAGGAAGGCGAAGGTCTGGTGGCCTTGCGCGGCGCCAAAATGCATCTCGCCGATGGCCGCGCAATTGACGTTATTTTCCAGGATGATCGGCACTTTGATACTGCGCCGCAGCAGGCCAAGCACGGCGGACGGCCCGCCGGGCCGGTCAAAACGATTGTTGGAGACGATGCGCGGCACCGCCACCGCAATGGCGCGCAGCGCGCGAAAACTCTTGGCGACCCTGGCCATGGTGGCACGCGCCACCGACTCTACGACGGCGCCGACCGCGTCGGCGTCGCCGGCTATCGCTTCCGGGATGGGTTCTTCCGCCGACGCCAGCTTCTGCGCATCCATCGAATAGGCGACGGCGCGCACCTGGGCGGCGCCGACATCGATGCCGATCGCGTAGCCGGCACCTGGACCGATGCCGTAGATCGTCGCCGTGCGGCCAATGGCGCCGCGCTCAATCCCACGCGAGGCGACGAGGCCGAGCGCGCTCAGCTCCGACACCGCCGCCGACATGGTAGGCTTCGACAGGTCGAGCATGGCGCCGAGCTTTGGCCGCGTCACCGGCCCGTGCGAGGCAAGCAGGCGCAGCACCGCCCGGGCGCTGTCGGTCAGATTGGGGATTTCCGCAGCCGCCATCTCAGCCGTTCGACCTTTGCCTGAAATCCTGTCTCCGGTCGGCGAAAGCGCATTCGCTGCCCCGACTCGAAAGCCATATCCTGTCCTCAATGCCTCATTGCTGACCGGTTTGGCAATTTCCGCGATGTCCGGACAAGGACGTCAGACTTCGGTCGGCGACCACGGCTTCAGCTTGGTATCGGTCTGGCGGTAGCGGAACACGATATCGGTGAGGCCGGCCGCGTCCTGCATGTCGCCGACAATGAGCTGGATGGCGATGATCTCCAGTATGGCATCAGCGATGGCGTTGCCGAGCGCGGGAATCGAGATCACCACCAGCCTGTCGGCTGGAGCGACATCGCTGCGCCGCGTCACCAGCACCGAGGAGCAGCCCAGCGCCGCAAGATCCTGCGCGATCTTCACCTCGCGACCGTCGCCGATGGCGATCAGTCCGGTCGCCGCATCCTGCGATTCCATCGGCCCGTGCAGATAGTTCAGCGTGTCCCATCCCGATGCCGGCACCCGCACCGCCTCGCGTATCAGCATCGCCGCCTCGCCGGCATTGGCGAAGCCGACACCGGCGGCGACGATGTCGATGGATGTTCTGCCCTGCAGCAGCCGGGCCGCCTGCCCGGCAGCGCTTTGCGCACCGGAAAGGACGGTGGCGGCTGCAGGTGACAAAGTCGTCCAGTCGAATCTGTTGCCGGCGAGCCTGTCGATCAGCATGCCGAGCGCCAGCAAGGTCCCGGTATAGCCGGTGGAGCTTGCGCCATTGTCGGCGCCAGAATCCGTGGCAAGCACAGCACCAGTCAGATCAGCCAGCGGATTGCCGCTGCCACGGCAGACCGCCAGGCGCGGCGCGCCCGACGCCTCGCGCATGACGTCGTAGATTTCGCGGCTCTGCCCGGAGGCCGACAGCGCGATGAACGCATCGGCAGCTGCATCCGTCCGGCCATAGAGATCGGTCGGCGTATAGGCAAAAGCCTTGATACCGGAGGCGCGCAGATAAAGCGCACCGGCCAGCGCCGCCTGATAGCTGGCGCCGATGCCGGCAAGCCCGATCGTCTTGCCGGCAAAAGCGCCGAGATCGAGGTCGTCAAGCGACGAGGCCACCGAACGCCGGCCGATTTCGAGACTTTCCGTCTGGCGCGCCACCGCCGGGCGATAGCCGATACGCTTCATCATTCAAACCGCTCCAATTCCCGAAGATTGGCCCTGACCGACCAGCAGTCGTCTCGCCAAGGCGACCGCACCCAGCACCGGCGGCTCGCGCAGCAGCAGCACCTGGCTCGACGGCGAGACCTTTGCCATGGCCTCGACGAATGCCGTCATCAACATCGGCTGCTCCGAGA
>NZ_RZPB01000368.1:0-6035 GCF_003998535.1 Mesorhizobium sp. M7A.F.Ca.AU.002.02.1.1
ACGCCGCTCCACGGCCCGCCGTCGGACGGTGCCCGGCGATGCTCGGCCAGGAGATAGTCGATCTGCTCCAGCCGCTCCTCGGCCGCGATATGGGCGAGATGCAGCGACAACACCCGCACCGGCCCTGCCGGCGTGCGGATCATGCATTCAAGTGCTGCATTGCGGGTGTTGAGCGGCCGCAGCGTGCGGCGCATCGGCAGCGCATGCAGCCGCGACCAGACGATCGGCAGTTTCGACAGCACCATGGTGCCGAACTGGCGGCGCCGGTTGACCAGGCGGCCGTCATGCCGCTCGCTGGCGTCCATGTCGAAGGCCGGGCCATAGACCCAGTGATAGTCGGGCAGCAGGCTGGAAAGCAGTTCCGGCTGATCGTCGAAATTGCTGCGTTGCCAGTGACGCTCGACTTCCTGCAGTGCAATGACGTCGGCGCCGGCAACGATGCGCGCGGCGCGCGAAAGATCGTAGCGCCCGTCGCTGCCGAACCCGTACTGGATGTTGTAGCTGACCAGCTTCATTGCTTATCCGGCTCAATTTCGTGTTGGCAGTAGCGGTTCGATGCCGCGGTTGCAATGTGCAGGAGAATGGACCTGGCTTGGACCAGCCTTGCCCCTGACCGGGATCATGCACCGATCCCGAAGCACTTCGGTATCTTCCGTGCGCCGGAAAACGGCGTGCGATGCCTCAAGTATTCAGCGGCTGGAACCGGCCGGGTGGCGACGCGGCCAGTTCGGTCCAGTCGATCTCTTCCTCAAGGCGATGATAGGCTTCGTCGCCAATCGTCCCATTGCGGCGCAATTCCTCCAGCGCGTCGCGCTGGCTCTTGATCGCATAAAGACGCAAGCGGTCATATTCGGTCGCCGCCTGGGCATCGTCGGGGTTTTTGGCGATCTTGCGTTGAGCGGCATATTGCTCGCGCACCGCGGCCGCCGCGTCCGATGTCTTGCCGCTCAATATGTCGAGCGCCGCCTGCATGACCACAACACGCGCCTGCGCAACCTCGCGGTCGACCGTTTCGTCAGGGTTGAGGTTCAAAAGGCGCAGCAGCGGCTTCAGGCTCATGCCTTGCAGCACCAGCGTGCCGAGGACGACCGTGAAGGCAGCGAGCACGATCGGGTCGCGGGCCGGGAATTCAGCCGGCAGGGCGAATGCCGCCGCAAGCGTCACCAAACCGCGCATCCCGCACCAGCCGATCAGCACGCCGCCACGAAACGACGGAGCGTCACGCTGACGATCAGCCACGCCGAAACGGTCAAACCACCTGATGATCGCGCCGCACCCCAGAACCCAGACGAAGCGTGAGACGATGACGATGGCGAGCACTGTCCCGGCCAGGACGAACGCATCGGTCTGCCCCTGCCCGGCAAGCCGGCCGACGATCGTACGCGCCTGCAGGCCCATCAGCACGAAAGCCAGAACATTGAGCACGAAGACCGCCGTTTCCCAGACGGAATAAGAGCTGATGCGGTTTCTGGCCGGCATGCGGCGCGGCGCGGTGCGGGCGATCGTCATGGCATAGACGACTATGGTGATGATGGCCGACAGTCCGATCCTGTCGGCCAGGATCCAGACCCCGAACGTGCCGGCAAATTGCACCACAGTGCCGCTCGCCGGGTCCTCGATCCGGCCCAGCGTCATCAGAGACAACCGGCCAAGCAGATAGCCGGCCGCAAGACTGCCGAGCGTGGACAGCAGGATCATCGGAACGGCGCTGCTCAGCAGAATGGAGCCTGCTGCCGCAGAAATCGCCATTCGGTAAATCAGCAGCGCGGTGGCGTCGTTAAGCAGGCTCTCGCCTTGCAGAATGGCAGTGATGCGATGCGGCACCTTGAACTGGCCAAGCACGGCCGATGCCGCAACCGCATCGGGCGGCGCCACGATGGCGCCAAGCGCTATAGCCGCGGCAATCGGCAGACCTGCCATCGCCCAGCCGGCCAGCGCCACCGTCGCTGTCGTGAAAAGGACGGCACCAAGCGCCAGCAGCACAAGCGGCACCTTGTAGCGGTTGAGATCGCGCAGCGACGTGTCATAGGCGGCGTCGAGCAGCACCGGCGCGATGAACAGGGCAAGCGCCAGTTCCGGGTCGATCTCGATGGTCGGCACGCCAGGCACGAAGGCGATGGCCACCCCTGCCAGCGCCAGCAAAGAGGGATAAGGAACCTGCACGCGCCGCGACAGCGCCGTCAGCGCAACGGCGATCAACAGCAGAACGAGTGTCAGTTCGAAAAGAACCATGGCCTCTTATAGCCGGGAAGCGAGATTCTGGCAGCGGCAAAGCGGCTGGAAATTGTTGATTGCCCGGCAAGCTCGAGCCGGCAGAAAATACCTCGAATTGCTTCCTGACAAATCGCCGTCCACACCGACATTGAAATCATCTGATATGGGGCTCGCTTAAACGCGGACTTCCCTGCACTGCAGCCCATGCCACGCGGGCGGAAGCATCCTTCCCCCTTCGCTAACCGGGATACAGCCATTCATTCCAAACAAGCGCAGCAGCCTAGTGCAGCACGAGCATATCGCTCGAAGAAAACGAGATCTCGGCCTTCTCACCAACTGCGGGGGGCGGCGTTGCCGGGCTGTTGAACGTGTCGAGCGAGACCGTGTTGCCGCCGATGCCGACACGAACCCGGATGACCGATCCGAGGAAATGCACTTCGGAGATTTCTCCGGATAGGCTGGAGTCACGGCCAGGCTGGCGGCCCAGCGAAATAGCTTCCGGACGCAGCGCCAGGGACAGCGTGTCGCCCGACTTGGAACCGTTGAGCTTGCCCTTGAGCGAGACCTGTTCGGAATTGACCCGCACCGTGCCCGCGGCGGCATCGGTGACGGTGCCTTCCAGCACATTCAGCGTGCCGACGAAATTGGCGACGAACTTGGTTGCCGGCCGGTTGTAGATCTCGAATGGCGTGCCGACCTGCTCGGCCTTGCCGCCATACATGACGGCGATGCGGTCCGAGATCGACAGCGCCTCTTCCTGGTCGTGCGTGACGAAGATGGTGGTGATGCCGAGCTTCTTCTGGATCGACCGGATTTCCTCGCGCAGCGACACGCGCACCTTGGCGTCGAGCGCCGACAGCGGCTCGTCGAGCAGCAGCAGCTTTGGCTTCGGCGCGATGGCGCGGGCTAGCGCGATGCGCTGCTGCTGGCCGCCCGAGAGCTGGTAGGGATAGCGATCCGCCATCTGCGGCAGCTTGATGATGCCGAGCATCTCGGCGACGCGGGCATCGATGTCCGCCCTCGGCATGCCGGCGACCTTCAAGCCGAAGCCGATATTCTGCGCCACGGTCAGGTTCGGGAACAGCGCATAGGCCTGGAACACCATGCCGACATTGCGCTGGTTGGGCTTCAGTCTCGTAATGTCCTTGCCGCTGACGACGATCGTGCCCGCGCTCGGCTCCTCGAAACCGGCAACCATGCGCAACACCGTCGTCTTGCCGCAGCCGGATGGCCCGAGGAAGGAGACGAATTCGCCGCGCTCTACGTCGAGATTGAAGTCCTCCACCACCGTGGTGGCGCCGAAAGATTTTCGAACGTGCTGGATGGAGAGGAATGGGTCGGCCATGGCGTGGTTCTCTCGATCAATTTGGGCGGTTCGCCGATTTCGGCGCGAAGCGGGACAGGATCTGGATCAGCGACATGCAGCCCCAGGTGATGGCGAAGGCGATCACTGCAAGGGCTGCGGGCTCGTATGCACGGTTGGCGCCGATGTTCTGCAGATACGGGCCGAAAGCCGGACGGCTGAGCAGGCTGGCCATTGTAAACTCGCCAATGACGATGGCGAAAGTCAGGAATGCGCCGGACAGCACCGCGATCAGCACATTGGGCAGGATGACGCGGGTGATGATGGTGCCCCAGCCCGCACCCAGAATTTGCGCGGCTTCGGTCAGCGTACGCACATCGATGGTGCGCAGACCGGTGTCAACGGCCCGATACATGTAAGGCAGAGACAGCGTCGTATAGCCAATGACAAGCAACGCGTTCGCACCCCAATTGCTTGCCAAGAATGGCAGCGGCGAGTTCGAGCCGTACATCCTGATATAGCCGAAGACGATGACGATTGCCGGAATGACCAGCGGCAAAAGGGTGATGAATTCGACGATTGGCCTGAGCTGAGGCAGACGCAGCCGGATCCAGTATGCCGCCGGCACCACGATCAGCACCCCCAGGATAATGGTGCAGAGGGCAGCGATGACTGAAAAAAGGAAAGTTGACTGGAAGCGCGCGTCTCCCAGCACGACTTGATAGGCGTCGAAGGAGTGGACGCCGCGCCGCATGCGCAGCGAGAACTCGACCGTCGCGATCAACGGAATAAAGAAATAGGCAGCCCCGACAACAAAGACGACCCAGGCCCAGAACTTACCTGACTTCATTTGAGCCACCTTTCGGACCGAGTCCGAAACCAGATGTAGAAGACATTCGCAAGCCCGGTGATGACGATCATGCCAAAGGCTATGGCATAAGCGAGTTGCGGGTTGTGCAGCACGTCGCCGTTCATCTGCGAGTAGAGCTTGATCGGAACGATATTAAGCGTCGGACCGGCAAACGCATAAGCGGTGGCGATGGCGCCGAAGGCGTTCGCAAACAACAGGATGACCGTACCGAGAAAACTCGGCCATATCACAGGGATGACAACCATGCGCCAGTACTGCGCCTGCGTGGCACCGAGCGTGGCCGCAGCCTCGCCCCACTCCTTCTTCAAGCCATCGATGGCTGGCACGATGATGACCACCATCAGGGGAATCTGAAAGAACAGATAGACCGCGATCAGGCCCGTTGTGGTGAGAAAATTGAAGCCCATCGCGTAAATGTTGATGTTGAGCACGTCACGCAGAAGCGTCGTGACGATACCGACACGGCCGAGCGTAGCCAGGAACGCGAAGGCGAGCGGCAAGCCGGCAAAATTCGAGGCGACGCCCGAAAACGTCAGGGTCGCGGAGCGCGTCCAGCTTGGCAGTCCGCCGCGCACGATCGCGATCGCGATGGCGAGCCCGGCAAACGCCCCGATGATGGCCGACCAGAAACTGATCTTGATCGAAGACCAGTAGGAATTGCTGATCGACGGATCGCTGACCAGCTGCAGAATATTGTCGAGCGTGAACCCGCCTTCACCGTTCCGGAAGGCTCCCACGACGAGATAGAGCGTGGGCAGGATCAAGAACATTAGGGCAAAGATGAAGAACGGCGCCACGCCGATCCATTGCGTCGGCAAGCGGAAGGCGGTCGCCTCCTTCGGCGGCACCGGCTTGGTGGCGAATGCCTGATTTGAAAGCGAGAGATCGGTCATGCGCCGGCTACCGTCTTCGAGGAAGGACCGGGCGGCCTCGCGGCCGCCCGGTGGATTTCAAGTCTTACTTGACGTTGGCGCCGACAGTGGCGTCCCAGTTCTTGCTGATAGCTTCCTTGGCCTTAGCCTGCTCGTCGAGCGACGGGAACGCGGCCGAGGCATAGGATTCCGCCGGCGGCAGCTTGGCCAGCACGTCCGCCGGGATCTTGCCGTTCTTGGCGAGATCGTTGAAGCGGATCGGGTGGCAATAGCCCTTCAGCCAGCCGATCTGGCCTTCGTCGGAGTAGAGGTATTCCATCCACAGCTTGGCTGCATTCGGATGCGGCGCGTAGGCGCTGATCGCCTGCACGTAGACGCCGGCGACGACGCCGGTCTTCGGCACGATGACGTCGACGGGCGGGTTGCCCTTCAGCGTGTCGCGGCCGGCGAGCGCGTTGTAGTCCCAGTTGATCAGGATCGGGGTCTGACCCTGGGCAAGCGTTGCCGGCTTGCCCACGACCGGAACGAAATTGCCGGCGGCGTTGAGCTTCTTGAAGAAGTCTAGGCCAGCAGTGCCGGCAGCTTCACCGGCTGCGGCGCCACCGGAAAGGCCGGCGGCGTAGACAGCCTGGATGGCCTGGTTTGAAACGCGCGGATCGCCGGCAAGAGCGACCGCGTTGGCGAATTCCGGCTTCAAGAGGTCGGCCCAGTCGGTGGGCGATTCCTTGATCAGGTCCTTGTTCACCATGAACGACAGAACGCCGTAATAGTCGCC
>NZ_RZPB01000369.1:0-6030 GCF_003998535.1 Mesorhizobium sp. M7A.F.Ca.AU.002.02.1.1
TTCTTCCTGTCCGGGCGGAAATGGTCGGTGTCGACGCCGCGCGTCCATGGCCGCAGCTTGGTGAAGCCGCGCGCGGAAAGGTCGTCGGCGAGCGACTGGGTGGCGACCAGCGTGCCCTGGCCGGAATTATGGAAATCGCGCAGCCAGCGATAGGCCCAGCTTTCCGGCACCGGCAGGCGGGCGCTGAGATATTCGGGGAAGCGCGTGTGATAGCTGGTGGTGAATGGACGGCCGGCATTGCGGCAATAGCGCCGCGCCATGATGCCCAGCGGTCCTTCGGTGACGATGTGGATGTGGTCGGCCTTGCCGGCGTCGATCAGGCGCGCGACATGGCCGGGCGTGGTCAGCGCCAGCCTGATGTCGGGATAGGTCGGCAAGGGCAGGGTGCGAAAGATATTGGGCGTCAGGAAATCCACCGCGACGTCGAAGGACTTCAGCGTCTCGGTGAGCCGCTCCAGCGTGTGGACGACGCCGTTGACCTGCGGGCGCCAGGCATCGGTGACCATCAGTATGCGCATGGCGGCCCTTTGCTTGAAAGGTCGACGGTTGCCTTGAGACGATGCCGGAACGGCGACCAGCCTGCTGCTCTCGCTTCGCTCCAGCGCACCCGGACAGGTACGGGGTCGAAGTGAGGCGGCAAGGCCGAATCAATTGAGGTCGCGCGCTTCATGCGCGCTCTTGATCATGGTTTCATGACGGGCGGATGAAGCCGTTTCCACTTTTCGCAATCGTGCCCGGTTATGCCGGAACCTTGATGATGGCGCGCAGTCCGCCGAGCGGGCTGTCTTCAAGAGTGATGTCGCCGCCATGGGAGCGGGCGATGTCGCGGGCGATCGACAGGCCGAGCCCGGTGCCGCTGGCATCGAGGTTGCGGGCCTCGTCGAGCCGCACGAAAGGCTTGAACACGTCTTCGCGTCGATCGGCGGGAATGCCCGGACCATCGTCGTCGATGGTGACCAGCAGCGAGCCGCGGCCATGGGTGGCGTTGACCTCCACCGTCTTGGCATAGCGGAAGGCGTTGCCGATGACGTTGGACATCAGCCGGGCAAAGGCATTGGGCCGCACATGCACATCGTGATCGCCGGCAAGCGTCGTCGACAGCTTACGCTTGCGCAGCCTGGCTTCCTCGTCGAGCTTTTCGAAATAGGCCTCGAGATCGAACCGTCCGGCGTCTTCCGAAGCTTCGCCGCGGGCAAAGGACAGATAGCCTTCGAGCATCGACTGCATGTCGTCGATGTCCTGGTCGAGCGCTGCCTTGGTCTCGGCCTTGCCGCCGGAAAGCGCCAGCTGCAGCTTGAAGCGAGTGAGGATGGTTCTGAGGTCATGGCTGACGCCGGTCAGCATGGCGGTGCGCTGTTCGATCTGGCGTTCGATGCGCTCGCGCATCTGCATGAAGGCAAAGCCGGCGCGGCGAACCTCCTCGGCGCCGCGCGGCCGGAAATCGCGCGGCATCGGCCGGCCCTTGCCAAAGCTTTCGGCGGCTTCGGCAAGCATCAGGATCGGCCGGATCTGGTTGCGCAGGAAGGGAATGGCGATCATCAACAGCACCAGCGAGGTGCCGACCATCCAGATCAGGAAGATGTGGGTGTTAGAGGCATAGGCCTGGCTGCGGCGCACGAAGACGCGCAGCACCTTGCCCTCGAGCTGCACGCGTACCTCGACGATGTTGGAGTTGCCGACCGTGTCGATCCAGAACGGGCGGTTGATCTGGCGGGTGATCTCGGACGAGAGAACATCATCCAAAATCGAGAAAAACGGCTTTGGACCGGGCGCGGGGAGTGGGTCGGGCGGCAAGAGGTCGACCTTCAGCTGCATGCGGTCCTGGGCGATGCGGATTATGTTGGTGTAGTCGGCATCGCGCGGATAGGTCTCGATCAGGTCGATGATGGCGGCGATGTCGCGCACGGTGGCCTGCGACAGGCGCTGCGTCACGGTTGCCCAGTGACGTTCCATGAAGACGAAGGCGACGACCGATTGCAGCAGGATCATCGGCGCGATGACGATGATCAGCGAGCGGGCATAGAGCCGCTTGGGCATATAGAGCGAGACGAGGCGCCAGAAGCGGTTCCAGGCGCGCGGCACCGCCTTCAGCGTCCGCGCAGCGCGTGCGCTCAAGCCGCCATTGCCCGGCTGTTCCAGTTCCGTGGTTGCCATTCGCTCTTTTCGCTTGCCCGCAGCCGTTCAGCCGGCCGCAGGCGGCATTCTATTCCACGCTGAGCCGATACCCAATACCGCGTACGGTCTGGAGCCAGACCGGATTGGACGGATCGCGCTCGATCTTGCGGCGCAGCCGGTTGATCTGGACGTCGATGGTGCGCTCGCCGACTTCCGAATCGTCGCCGACAAGCTCGTGGCGGGGTATCGTCTCGCCCGCCCGCGCGGCGAAGATCGCCAGGATCTCCTGCTCGCGATCGGTCAGCTTCAACGCCTCGCCGCCACGCTTCAATTCGCGCCGGGCGATCTGGAACGTGTAGGGGCCGAAGACCAACTGCTCGACCTTGGGCGTGGTCGCCGGGCCACCGCGGCGCAGGATGTTGTTGATGCGCAGGATCAGCTCGCGCGGATCGAACGGCTTTGGCAGATAGTCGTCGGCGCCAGCCTCCAGCCCTGAGATGCGGCTGTCGGTCTCCGACAGCGCTGTGAGCATCAGGATCGGTACGTTCTTTTCGGCCCGCAGCGACTTGGTCAGGTCGACGCCCGTCTCGCCGGGCATCATGACGTCCAGCACCAGAAGGTCGAAGTCGAGGCCGGCAAGCTTGCGCCTGGCTTCGCCGGCATTGCCGGCAACGGTGACGCGAAAGCCATTTTCGGTCAGATACTGCTTGAGAAGATTGCGGATGCGGGTGTCGTCGTCGACGACAAGCAGATGCGGCGCGTCGTCGTCCGGCGCGGCCGCGTGATCGACCCGTTCAGTGCTCTCCATGGCTTTTCCCTGACATTTTTGCGGACCCAACGTCGATCTGCGCCCTCAGTTCCGGATTGACCATCGCTTCGAGGAACCGTTCCACCAAGGTCCGTTCGGTTACTCCGGAATCCCCCAATGCAGCATGGATGCGGCGCGACTGTGGCCGCGCCAGCGCCAGCGCCAGCGCACGGCCTTTGGCTGTCGGATAAAGTTCGCGCTGGCGGCGGTCGCGCGGACCTTGCAACTGCACGATATGGTCGGTGTCGATCAGTTGCTTGAGCACACGGGCCAGGCTCTGCTTGGTGATCTTCAGCACGTCGAGCAGTTCGGCGACCGTCAGGCCCGGCCTGCGGTTGACGAAATGCAGCACCCGGTGGTGGGCCCGGCCGAAGCCGTAATCGGCCAGGATCTGGTCCGGATCGGAGGTGAAGTCGCGATAGGCAAAGAAGAGCAGCTCGATGATGGCGAAGTCGATGCCGTCCTCGACCGACATTGCGGTCCTGATCGGTTTTCCGGCGGCTGGGCTTCGATCCGTCATTATTTCTCCGTGGGAAAGAGAGATTATGTCAGTACTATTGACGTAATTTCCCTGCAATGGTAATTTTTGACAAGCTTTTGGGCGGATTGCGAACGAAAAGGCAAGGGAAGCCGGTTTTTCCGGAATTTCCTAAGTTTGCCAGAGCGCAATTATCCGCCTACGCTCCACCATAAAAGCCGCTTTGGGCGGCCGACACGAAACACACAACGATACAACTATCCGGGCTGCCGCCCGTGGGAGGTTACCATGGCATCCGTTCCCTTCGATCAACTCGATGGCTTCATCTGGATGAACGGCGAATTCGTCCAATGGGGTGACGCCAAGATCCATGTGCTGACGCACGGGCTGCATTACGCCAGCGCTGTTTTCGAGGGAGAGCGCGCCTATGGCGGCGAGATCTTCAAGCTCAACGAACACACCGAGCGCCTGCATGAATCGGCACGCCTGCTCGGTTTCAAGATCCCCTATTCGGTGGCCGAGCTCAACGACGCCTCTTCCACGCTTCTCAAGAAGCAGGGTTTCCAGGACGCCTATGTCCGGCCGATCGCCTGGCGCGGCAGTGAGCAGATGGGCGTCTCGGCGCAGAACAACCGCATCAACTGCGCCATCGCCATCTGGCAATGGCCAAGCTATTTCGATCCTGCGCAGAAGCTGAAAGGCATCCGTCTCGATGTGGCGGAATGGCGCCGGCCCGACCCGCGCACCGCGCCTTCCAAGTCGAAGGCCGCCGGGCTCTACATGATCTGCACCATGTCCAAGCACGCCGCCGAGGCCAAGGGCTATGCCGATGCCATGATGCTCGACTGGCGTGGCCAGGTCGCCGAAGCGACCGGAGCCAACATCTTCTTCGTCAAGGACGGCAAGATCCACACACCCAAGCCCGACTGCTTCCTCGACGGCATCACCCGCCGCACGGTCATCGGGCTGGCCAAGGATCGCGGCCTTGAGGTGATTGAACGCGCCATCCTGCCGGAAGAGCTGGAAAGCTTCGAGCAGTGCTTCCTGACCGGGACGGCAGCGGAAGTGACGCCGGTTTCGGAGATCGGGCCTTACCGATTCGAGGTCGGCGAAATAGCCAAGAATCTTATGAATGACTATTCTGCGGCCGTTCAGCCCAAGCACGCGATCGCCGCAGAATAACGAAAGTCACAGCTTTTTTAGGAAGTAGGGGCGGTTTTCGGGCCGCCCCTTTTATTTCAGCGTTTCTGCATTTGACTTTCGTCCAATTCGGCGTCTCATGATGGTGTCGGCCCGGGAGGCTGACAGCTATGGAGGGACTAATCATATGGACATGAACACGCTTCTTCCGATCATCATACAGGTGATTACTGGCATCATCGGTGGTCAGGCGGTCGGTGCGGCGCTCAAGACGGCGGCGATGGGTCAGCTTCCCAAAATCCTGGGCGGAGCCATTGGCGGCGTCGGTGGTGCGGCGATCCTCGGCAGCCTGCTGGGTGGCGGTGCGGTCGATCCGGCGGCTGCGGCAGCAGCAACGAGCGGTCTCGGCAGCGCGCTGAACCTGCAGAACATCGTCGGCGGCGCCGGCGGCGGCGCGATCCTGACCGCCATTCTCGGCGCGGTCATGGGCGCCATGAAGAAGTAAGCAGGCCGTTTCGGTCTTTTCAAATGGGCGGCTTCGGCCGCCCATTTCCGTTTTGGGGCTACTGACTGTTCGTCTTTCGAGGGTGGACGCCCTTTGTCCGCGCCTCTACATCACCCGTGAACATCGAAAGGACGATCATGGGTCAGCTCAATGCCGGCATCGTGCCGGTCACACCGTTCCAGCAGAATTGCACCATCCTGTTCGACATGGATGACAAGCATGGCGTCGTCGTCGATCCGGGCGGCGATATCGACAAGGTACTGGCGGTGCTGAAGGACAATGCGATCTCAGCCGGAGCTATCTGGATAACGCATGGCCACATCGACCATGCCGGCGGTGCAATGGAGTTGAAGGAGGCGCTCGGCGTCGAGATCATCGGTCCGCATGAGGCCGACAAGTCGCTGCTCGACAATCTGGAAAACCAGGGCAAGCGCTACGGCATCGCCGGAGCGCGCAACTGCGTGCCCGACCGGTTCCTGGCCGAAGGCGAGACCGTGTCGTTCGGCGGCCATGTGTTCGAGGTGCTGCACTGCCCCGGCCATGCGCCCGGTCACGTCGTCTACTACAACCGCGCAGCCAAGTTCGCCCATGTCGGCGACGTGCTGTTCCGCGGCTCGGTCGGCCGCACCGACCTGCCGGGCGGCGACCACACGGCGCTGATCGCTTCGATCAAGGACAAGCTCCTGCCGCTCGGCGACGACATCGGCTTCATCTGTGGCCACGGTGCCGGCGGACGTTTTGGCGAGGAGAGGCGGACCAATCCTTTTTTGACTTGAACCAGGCTCGGAACCGTAGCTGTTTTTCATCAGCCTCAAGCAGACCGTTGACATTGTAGAGACCACAACAAAAAAGCGCTGGCCTTGCGGTCAGCGCTTTTCTGTTTTGGGGCAGGGAAGCCCTTGGTTAGTTGGCAGTGCAGAAATGCTGTTCGCCGTCATTGCCGGTGAACGTGCCGGTACGGGAATTGAAGCTGCGGTAGCGGTC
>NZ_RZPB01000036.1:0-18056 GCF_003998535.1 Mesorhizobium sp. M7A.F.Ca.AU.002.02.1.1
AGATAGGCGATGACATTGGCGATGTCTTCGTCCTGTTTGAGGCCGACGAACGCCATCTTTGTTCCTTTGACCATGGCCTTGGGATCGTGAAGGTAAGTCTTCAGCGTGGGTTCATCCCATTTGACGCCGGACTTGCCTGCCGCGACCATCGCCTGAGAATAGCTGAACCCCGGGTGCGTGCCGGCTGTTCGGCCGATGACGCCGTTCAACGACGGGCCGACCTTGTTCTTGTCCTGGTCGGCGACATGGCAGACCTTGCATTTGGCGAAGACCTTCTCACCCGCCGCCGCGTCCTGTGCCTGGGATTGGCTCGCGATGAAGGGCACAACGGACATGACTGCGAAAAATGCGATTGCGCGCATGGTATTTCCTCATTGATCGTCTGGGTGCCCTGGACGATTTGTGCATGCCGATCCTTTGATCCGTCGGCATGCGCCTTACGCGGTGGCGTGGAAATTCCGCTTCTCCCGTGGAGCCGCGCCACGTCACCTGGAAGCTAATCGGCATGTTGTGAAAGTCAATCGTACAAAGGTTTAGAGGCCTGGGTGCTCAAGGATCCTGTCCATTCGTCTTTGTTGACGGCTATTGGGCGAGCGCGTAGCTTGACCTCATTCCGGTTTCTCCATTGGCACCTTGAGAAATCCGGCAAGTGGCGGTTTTGTCCTGGCTCCTGGTTGGGCTGGACTCGCCGAGATGGGCGTTTGGGAACGCGCAAGAGGTGCTGAATGGACATGGTCGATCTCATATTGACGGTTTGCCTCAGCGCCAATCCGAGCAATTGCCGAGACGAACATCTCTATTTCGAGAGCCGCGGCACCCTGTTCCAATGCATGTTCCTTGCCCCCAGCGAAATCGCGAAATGGTCTCAAGAACACCCGACCCTCAAGGTCATGCGCTGGAAATGCGCATTTCCGAGCAAGGAACGAGCCATCTGATTTGGCAGCGCGGAACCCTGGGGAGGAGGTGTCATGATGGTTTCACGGCGCATGACGTTGCGTCTGGCGGTTCTCGGGACAGCCGCTGTTCTTGCTACCAGGCCAGCCGTTGCGGCAGCCAGGATTCGCCTCGGTGTGCTGAAGTTTGGAACCGTGAGTTGGGAACTCGATACGCTACGGCAGCACAAGTTCGATGCCGCGAACGGGATCGATCTGGAGATCATCGACTTCGCCGGCGAGGATGCAACCAACGTCGCGATGCAGGCTGGCGCGATCGACATGATCGTTTCCGACTGGCTGTGGGTCTCGCGCCAGCGCTCCGAAGGCGGCGACCTCACATTGTTCCCCTATTCCACCGCCGTGGGCGCGATCATGGTGAAGGAGGGTTCACCGATCCGGACGGTCGCCGATCTCAAGGACAAGAAGATCGGCGTCGCCGGCGGCCCGCTCGACAAGAGTTGGCTGCTGATACAAGCGCTGACCAGACGCGATCTCGGCGTCGACCTGTCGGCAACCAGCGACATCGTCTTTGGCGCGCCGCCGCTGATTTCGGAAAAGGCGATACAGGGCGAACTCGATGCAGTGCTGAATTTCTGGCATTTTTGCGCCCGTCTCGAGGCCAATGGCTTCCGTCGATTGATCGGCGTGAATGACGCGGCAAAGACGCTTGGGGCTCTGGGACCCGTGTCGGCGCTCGGTTACGTCTTCCATGACCAATGGGCGAACGAGAACCCCGATGCCGTCAGGGGGTTCGTGAGGGCGTCCGCGCAAGCCAAAGACTTGCTGGCCAGATCCGATGACGAATGGCTGCGTCTGGCGCCGATCATTCGCGCGGAAGGCAAGGAACTGGAAAAACTGCGCGATCGCTATCGTCAGGGCATTCCCAGACGGTCGGTCGCCGAGGAAGCGGCTGACGCCGGCAGGCTATACCATGTGCTGGCGGCGATCGGCGGCGCGAAGCTGGTCGGCAGCGCGGCGGAGATGGCGCCCGGCACATTCTGGCAGGAACCCTGGAAATGACCGCATCGGAAACCGACGGCACGCGTGATGCCCCGCCGAGCATGTCCGGCCGACGCAGCCTGGCGACGGCACTGGCGCCCGCGCTGACCGTAGCGGTTTCCCTGCTCGGGCTTTGCCTGCTGTGGAACCTTGCGGCAGGCGTCTGGCCAAGCCGTGCCTTTCCAGGACCTGGGCAGGTCTGGCAGGTGCTTCTCAGGGAGGCTGCGAGCGGCGACCTCTTTTACCATCTCGGCGTGACCCTCGGCCGGGTCGCCGCAGCATATATCGTCGCAATGATCATCGGATCCGTCATCGGCGTTTTGCTCGGCAGCTATCGTCGCGTCGACCGTTTTTTCAACCCGTGGGTGATCCTGTTCCTCAACATCCCGGCGCTGGTGGTCATCGTCCTCGGCTACATCTGGTTCGGCCTCAACGAGGCGGCGGCGATCGGCGCGGTGGCGGTGAACAAGATCCCGAATGTCGTGGTGACGATGCGTGAAGGCGCCAGGACGCTTGATCCAAGTTATGCCGAGATGGCCACCGTCTATCGCTTCGGCCGCCTTGATCGCATCCGCCATATCCTGCTGCCGCAATTGCAGCCCTATCTTGCCGCCGCGTCGCGATCCGGCATCGCCCTCATCTGGAAGATCGTCCTGGTCGTCGAACTGCTCGGCCGCTCGAACGGTGTCGGCTTCCAGATCCATCTCTATTTCCAGCTTTTCGATGTCGCCGCCATTCTTGCCTACACGCTGGCTTTCGTGGCGGTGATGCTTGTCATTGAACTTCTCCTGGTGCAGCCCGTTGAACGACATGCAACCCGTTGGCGCCGTCGTCCCGCTTAAGGTCGACATCGCCGAAAAGACCTTCAGGTCCGCGCGAGGCGTCTCGATCACGGCGCTTCAGGACCTTTCCTTCGAGGTCCGGCAAGGCGAATTCGCCTGCTTGCTTGGACCGTCGGGCTGCGGCAAGACCACGACGCTGCGTATCCTGCTTGGCTTGGACAAAGACTTTTCCGGCTCCTTCCAGTTGCCGCAAGGAGGTTCGAACCGCATCGCCGCCGTATTCCAGGAACCGACCCTGCTGCCGTGGCGAACGGTGGAGCAGAATGTCAGGCTGGCGTTGCCGAAAAGCTTGAGGGCGAAAAATCTCGACGGGCTGTTCGACACGCTCGGCCTCGCGGCCATGCGCTCGCTCTATCCTGCCGAACTGTCGCTCGGCCTTGCGCGCAGGGCAGCACTTGCCAGGGCTTTCGCCACGGAGCCGGCGGTGCTTTTCCTGGACGAACCCTTTGTCTCGCTCGACGAACAGACCGCCGAGCGGCTTCGGCATCTGCTTTTGACCGTGTGGTCGGCACGGCCCACGACCGCCTTGATGGTGACCCACAATCTACGCGAGGCACTGATGCTCTCGGACCGCATCATCGTGCTCGCGCCGCGGCCAACCCATGTGCTCGGCGTGTTCGACGTACGGTTGCCACGGCAACATCGCAATTCGCAGGTGATGAGCGACCTTCTGCGGTCGTTCCATCATAGATTTCCGGACGTCACCTGATCGCCTGCAGGTGAAATGCATATCGGAGGCCTTCATGTCGATCGATCGGCTAAGACGCAGGCTTGTGAGTGGCTTCGCCTGTACCGCCGCCAGCGCCGCCTTGATGCCGTGCTGCCTCGGACGAGCCGCGGCTGGCAACCTGGGATTCTCGCTCAGGCAGATCGCCGACGGCGTCTTCGCCTTCCAGGGCACGGATGAATTGATGACCGCCGCCAACGACGGTGCGATCTGCAATCTGGGCGCCGTCATCGGTACCGATGCGGTTGCCGTCATCGACAGCGGTGGCAGCCTGATCGAGGCGCACGCCTTTCTCGCCGCGATCGGAAAGGTAACCGCAAAGCCGGTTCGCTTCCTGGTCAACACCCACATGCACCCCGACCACATCTTCGGCAATGCGGCATTCCGGGAGATCGGCGCGACCATCGTCGGTCACCGCAATCTGCCGCGCGCCCTCGACGCGCGTGGCGCGTTCTATCTGCACAACTATCGCGAACAGCTTGGCGAGGCGCTGATGGAGGGGGTCGAGATCGTGTCGCCGACCAGGCTGGTCGACGATCACCTGCAACTCGACCTCGGCGGGCGCACGATCGAACTGCGGGCATGGAAGGCGGCGCACACCGACAACGACCTGACCGTATTCGATACCACGACCAGAACGCTCTTTGCCGGCGATCTGGTGTTCATGGGCTCCTTGCCGACGCTCGACGGATCACTGCTTGGATGGCTCCGCCAGATGGATGCACTCACCGCGATCGACGCCGCGCGCGTCGTTCCAGGTCATGGTCCTGTAACGGCCGACTGGCCACAGGCACTGGCGGGGGAGCGACGCTATTTCGAGGTTCTGGCGCGCGATATCCGCAAGGCGATCGCCGACGGAACGCCGCTGCGCGAAGCAGTCAAAACCGCAGGCGGAAGCGAACGGGACAATTGGCACCTGTTCGACGATTACAACGAGCGCAACGCAACGGCCGCATTTGCCGAACTCGAATGGGAATAGACGACGCCGACATGCGCCAGGCGGCCGTAAAGCACGGCGATTTGCCAAGGCGTCGCCAAAGGCTTATCCTCAACGCCAGCCTGGGCACCACCTCTCTTGCATTGGTGGAGGCATCGAAATGCAAAATCAAGCTTACTCGAGCCGGCAGCTCGCCTTGCCGCTCGCATCCGTTTTCACCGCGATCATCTTGACCATCGGCACGTTGCTCGGCTCCTCGGGAGCCGCCAACGCACAGCAAACAACCGCGTCCTCGGATAGAATCTGGCATGACTTGAAGGGCGACGTGTTCGGCGATCGGGCAATTCTGGTCGATACCGGCGTCGTCCGGATCGAAGCACCGAAGCGGGCGCAGGATGCCGCCATCGTGCCCGTCGATATCTATCTCGATCCAGCCAAGGCGCCAGACGGCATCAAATCCGTTACCTTGATCATCGATGCGAACCCTGCACCGGTGGCGGCAACGTTCCAGCTCGGCAAGGATGCCGGCGTGACGCATCTGTCGACGCGCGTGCGCGTCAACGACTATTCCTATCTGCGCGCCATCGCTGAGACGCAGGGTGGTCAACTCCATATGGTACAGACCTTCGTCAAGGCGTCAGGTGGCTGCTCCGCCCCTGCGGTCAAGAACCAGGACGAGGCCAACGCGACAATGGGTCAGATGAAGCTGCGCCAGTTCCCGCCCAAAGAGACGATGACCAAGACCGAGGAACTGCAGTTGATGATCCGGCACCCTAACAATTCGGGGCTGCAGCGGGATCCGCTGACCCAATATTTCATACCGGCGCATTTTGTCCAGAAACTGTCGATCTCCCAAGCCGGCCGGCCGATCCTCTCCATGGAAGGTGGAATATAGATTTCGGAAGACCCCAACTTCCGATTCGATTTCACCGTGCACGGCAATGGCGAAATCCAGGTTGAAGCGATCGATACGGACGGCAAAACATTTCGCAATCAGTGGCCGCTCGAGACAGCGGGACTCTGAAGTCTCGATATCTTGCGCTGGACTGCCGGGTGCTTGCCACTTGATCCCGAAAATGGAGCTCGTTCGGGAAGATCACGCCCGGGCAGAGGACGGAGCTCCATCCGGCTTCCGGATGGAGCAGGCTCTAAAAGCAGCGCACGTCGGCTTCCGACTGCGCGCGCTTCAATTCGGTACGGGCTGCCTTCGCCGGTGCGCTTTCGCGAAACAGCGCCGCGCTTTCGCCTGTGGTCAAAGACATGCTCTTGAAAGTCTCGGCTCTCTCATAGTGGTCGTAGGGAAGGATCGAGGCGATGACGTCGATCGAGCAGGAACAGCTTTCCAGCGCCTGACGTGTCTGGCCGTTCGTCTGCATGCAGCCGAGCACGTAGTCGGCGATCGTTGCTGTCGGGTAATCACCCGCGGCGCCCGCCGGGTTTGCGAAGGCCAGCGGCGCGGCAAGGAGCAGCGGCAAAGTCGAAAATCCAACATATCTGATCACGGGAAAACCTCCGGTTAGCCTAGGCGCGATGCGCCCAGTCGGGATCACCGTGGCAGTTGGCAACGTGCAGCAGAGTCAGTCAAGCGCCCATGGCTTCCGTATGCGACCAAAGGAGGAATGCGGGGCTTGTCGACCGTGGTTCCGCATGGCGGCTCCGTGGCCTGCTCCACGCCCCGACTCCAACGATCATCTCATGCTTGGCCCACTATCGATTCCCAATGGAGCACGCGCATGACCATGCCGAGACATCGAAGCGAATACCTCCAAATAAAATCAACGCTTAGGCGAAATGTAAAAATCAAAAAATAACTAAATTTTATGCGCCCCATCGTTATTTCGCGGTCATAAATACTTTATCTAACAAATACCGTCCTGCTTATTTTCTTATATTGCACCGCATCATTTACGATATTGCGGTGCAAAAACACCAGCAGGCTTTTTTGCTTGCCTAGCCTTTTACGATGACATAGCCTCACCCTGTTTCCGGCTTCAAGGGCGTCACCGTCATTAGGGAGCGGCGACAGTCTTTCGTAGGCCAAGGTGAGGTGGGCAGTAACGGTGCCCTCTGCACATCTGGCTTAGGTCGTGACACGCTGCCGGAAATATTTCCCCCCCGTGAATCGCTTGGGCAAGCCCTTGTGGGCTCAGCAAATGATTCATCACTATGAACCTCGGGAGGAATTCGGATGCGTGTACTTACGAAAGCTACCTATATTCTAACCACTGCGGCGTTTCTGTCGCTCGGCGCGGCCTATACGGCGTCGGCTAATGAGGACCTTGCAAAGCTGGCTTCGGATTCGAAGAACTGGGCAATGCAGACGGGTGACTACGCCAACACCCGCTATTCCAAACTCAACCAGATTACTGCGGACAATGTGAAGAACCTGCAGGTCAAGTGGACCTTTTCCACCGGCGTGCTACGAGGCCACGAGGGTGGACCGCTTATCATCGGCGATGTGATGTATGTCCACACGCCTTTCCCGAACAATGTCTTTGCGCTCGATCTCAAGAATGACGGGAAGATCCTTTGGAAGTACGAACCCAAGCAGGATCCCAACGTCATTCCGATCATGTGTTGCGATACGGTCAACCGTGGCGTTGCCTATGGTGACGGCAAGATCATTCTCAATCAGGCCGACACCACAGTCGTCGCCCTCGACGCGAAGACTGGCAAGGTCGTCTGGTCGGTCAAGAACGGCGACCAGACCGATGGCGGCAAAGGCGAATCTGGTACGGCTGCCCCCGTCGTCGTCAAGGACAAGGTGCTCATCGGCGTCTCCGGCGCCGAATTCGGCGTTCGCGGCTGGCTGGCCGCCTACAATCTGAAAGATGGCAAACTCGCCTGGAAAGCCTATTCGGAAGGTCCGGACGCAGACACCCTGATCGATCCCGAGAAGACCACGCAACTCGGCAAGCCGGTTGGCAAGGATTCCGGCACGAACACCTGGGAAGGCGAGCAGTGGAAGACCGGCGGCGGCACGACATGGGGATGGTATTCCTATGATCCCAAGCTGAACCTGGTCTATTATGGCACCGGCAATCCCTCGACGTGGAACCCGGTCCAACGCCCCGGCGACAATCGCTGGTCGATGACGATCATGGCCCGCGATGCGGATACTGGTGTTGCCAAATGGCTCTACCAGATGACCCCGCATGACGAATGGGACTATGACGGCATCAACGAGATGATCCTCGTCGATGGCATGGAGGTCAACGGCGCCAAGCACGACGTGCTGGTGCATTTCGATCGCAATGGTTTTGCCTACACCATGGATCGCGCCACCGGCGACCTTCTCGTCGCCAAGAAATACGATCCGGCCGT
Organism: Mesorhizobium sp. M7A.F.Ca.AU.002.02.1.1; assembly: GCF_003998535.1. Lineage (NCBI taxonomy): Bacteria > Pseudomonadati > Pseudomonadota > Alphaproteobacteria > Hyphomicrobiales > Phyllobacteriaceae > Mesorhizobium > Mesorhizobium sp. M7A.F.Ca.AU.002.02.1.1. The sequence goes on from NZ_RZPB01000036.1 coordinate 7,765, forward strand.
GAACTGGGCGACCGAAGTCGTCATGGACCCCAAGAGCGAACAGTATGGTCGCCCGCAGGTCGTGGCGAAATATTCGACCCAGCAGAACGGCGAAGACACCAACTCGACGGGCATCTGCCCGGCGGCGCTTGGAACGAAGGACCAGCAGCCGGCGGCCTATTCGCCGAAGACCGGGCTGTTCTATGTCCCCACCAACCATGTCTGCATGGACTATGAGCCTTACAAGGTGAGCTACACCGCCGGTCAGCCTTATGTTGGCGCCACCGTGTCGATGTATCCCGCACCTGGCGGCGACGGCAACATGGGCAACTTCATTGCCTGGGATGCGGCCAAGGGCGAGATCGTCTGGTCGAAGCCCGAGCAGTTCTCGGTGTGGTCGGGCGCGTTGGCGACAGATGGCGACGTCGTCTTCTACGGTACACTCGAAGGCTACATCAAGGCGGTCGATAAGGACGGCAAGGAACTCTACAAGTTCAAGACCCCGTCCGGCATCATCGGCAACATCACGACCTACGAGCAGGGCGGCAAGCAGTATATCGCCGTTCTGTCGGGCGTCGGTGGATGGGCTGGTATCGGCCTGGCAGGCGGCCTGCTTTCGCCTGACAACGCCGCTGCCTGGCATGGCGCCGTCGATCAGGGCCGCGCGCAAGGCGACCAAGCCGCTGTCGTTGGTACAGCTGGCCTGGGTGCCGTCGGCGGCTACGCGGCACTTGCCGACTACACGACGCTGGGCGGTCAGCTCACCGTCTTCGGTCTCCCGGATTGATGCGCTGGGAACCTTGAGCATGCCTCAGGTCTTGTGAGACCAAAGGCTTGAAGAACGAGAGCCCGGACATCCGGAAGCCATGGCCGGGCTCTCGATTCGGTTACGCACCCAAAAACACCGATCAATGCCGGTCGCGACAGCAAAACCGTGTCCATTGGCAAATGAAGGAAGCGTTTGAATGTCCGTTCGCATTGTAATTTCGGCTTTCGTCCTGGCTCTGCTGCCTCTGGCAAGCTCGAGCCTCGCCCGGGCCGACGACAGCATGGAAAAAGCCAAGGCGGTAAAGGAAGAAGGCGGCAAGTATTTGGATGCGGATGGAAATCCGACCTACAAGATCGAAAACGGAACCGTCGATTGGTACACGTTCAGCGGCTACCGCCGGTATCATTCCGATTGCCATGTCTGCCACGGACAGGACGCGACAGGTTCGAGCTATGCGCCGGCTTTGGTCAACAGCTTGAAAACCATGGATTACGCCACATTCCTCTCGATCGTCGCCGAAGGCCGCAAGAATGTCGGCGGCGGCAAGGAAAACGTCATGCCTGCCTTTGGCGACAACAAGAACGTCTATTGCTACCTGGACGATCTCTACGTCTATCTGCGCGCGCGCGCGGATGGCGCGGCGCCCCGCGGAAGGCCGCCCAAGCACGAAGACAAGGCCCAGGCGGCGAAGGATGCCGAAGCATCCTGCATGGGTGGATGACATGATCGGCCGCGATGCATTGAAGCTGCGCGTCGTTCTGCCGATCCTCGGCACACTCGCCTTGCTGCCGTCGAACGCGCATGCGCAAAGCGCCGGCCTTGGCGCGGCGGGAGAACTGGTCGACCCTGACATTCTGCGCGTCTGCGCCGATCCCTCGAATATGCCCTTCACCGACAAGAGCGGCGAAGGCTTCGAAAACAAGCTGGCCGAACTGGTTGCCGCGAAAACCGGGCGCAAGTCCGTCTCCTACACCTGGTTTCCCACGATCACCGGCTTCGTGCGCAATACGTTGGGGGCCAACCGATGCGACATCATCATGGGCTATGCCCAAGGCGATGAGCTGGTGCAGAACACCAACGCCTACTATCGCTCCGCCTATGTGCTGGTGCATCCGAAAAGCCACGATATGGAAGGCGTGGAAACGATCGAGGATCCCAGACTCACAGGCAAAACGATCGGCGTCGTTGAAAGCACGCCGCCAACCGCCAACATGGCCGCCAACAAGCTTCTGCGGACCGCCAAGATCTATCCGCTTGCGGTGGATACGCGCGTCACCCCATCAATGGGGGAGGTCATGATCAAGGACATGCTGGCACACAAGATCGATGCGGCGGTGCTGTGGGGACCGATGGCAGGTTACTACGCCAAGGAACTCGGAGCTGATGTGACGATCGTTCCACTGGTGAAGGAAAAAACCGGCTCGCGCATGTCTTACCGCATCACCATGGGCGTACGTCCGTCGGACCAGGAATGGAAGCGGACGCTCAACCGGGTGATCAGGGAAAACCAGGCGGAGATCACCAGGATCCTGCTGAGCTACAACGTGCCGCTGATCGACGAACACGACAACCTGATTACCCAATGAATGGAAGGGAGACTATTTTCGTGCTGGTCGCCGCGAGCCTTCTGGGTCTGGCCGAGCCGACATGGGCTGGCGACATCGCCGAACCCAGCGGTTTCCGGATGGACGACTATCGGGCGCCGGTGCCGCGGACGCTGCAAGGCGCGAGGGTGGTGACGACGGTGGAAGCGGAAGCGCTGTGGCGAGCGAAAAAGGCGATCTTCTTCGACGTGATGCCGGACACGCCCAAACCGGCCAATTTGCCGGCAGGGACGATATGGAGAGACAAGGTCAGAAAGGACATTCCAGGCAGCATATGGCTGGCCAATGTGGGATACGGCGCTATTTCGCAGGAGACCGCCAGCTATTTTCGCCAAGGCCTCGCGGCCAAGGCCGGGACGGACAAGTCGCGCACGGTTCTGTTCTACTGCATGACGAATTGCTGGATGTCGTGGAATGCGGCGAAACGGGCCGTCCAGTGGGGCTACAGTTCAGTGATCTGGTATCCGCTCGGCGCCGATGGATGGGAAGATGCAAACCTTCCACTGGAGGAGAAAAAACCCTACGCAACGAACAATTGAAATAAGGACTGCAATTATTCTCGATAGTTTGTTTTCAATTTTTCAAAACCTATTGTTTCATTTGTCCATTTTGAAACTTGATGGACGAGCCATTGCGTCGGTGCCCTGCAATGGTTGGCTAACGACAGGATCGGTCCCTTCGGGCTGGTATAAGAGGAGAAATGTCATGAAGAAGAACTGGAAAAAACCGACCATGTGTCAGGTTGCCGCTGGCTTCGAAATTTCACGGTATCTGCCTGCTGAAATTACTCCCAAGAAGTAGGCCGCAGAGGTGCGCGTCCCTGGCGACAGGGGCGCGCATCCCCTCGCCGCATGGGATTTCCGTGAAAGATTTTGACGCACGCAAAGCGCGCGGACTGTCGTTTGTGACTGCAAATTGCCTGCAGGTCAGAGAAGCCGGCGCGCGGGCATTTTCATGCATTTGAGGATAATCGGATCGGCGGCGGGCGGCGGCTTTCCGCAATGGAACTGCAACTACCGTCTCAGTCGTGCGGCTCGCAACGGCATGGCAAGCGTGCATCCACGAACCCAGTCAAGTGTCGCCGCCTCGGCGGACGGGTTGGGCTGGGTTCTTTTCAATGCCTCGCCCGACATTCGCCAGCAAATCGCTGCAACACCTGAATTACAGCCTGCGGGCGATGCGCCGCTGCGCTCGACACCTATTCGCGCTGTGGTGCTGACCAATGCCGACGTCGATCATATCGCCGGACTGCTCAGCCTGCGCGAGCGGCAGCCTTTCGCCATCTATGCAACGGCGCAGGTTCTGGCGACGCTGGAGGCGAATTCGATTTTCAACGTTCTCGATCCAGCGCTTGTGCCGCGGCGCATCCTGCCGCCGGCGAAAGAGTTGGCCATCTGCGACGCAGAAGGCCGCGATACCGGCGTAATGATCGAGCCCTTTGCCGTGCCCGGGAAGATAGCACTCTATCTGGAGGATAGAGACCATCCGGATGCCAATTTCAGCTCCGACGCAGGTGACACGATCGGAGTCCGAATTGCCGGCATCGGCAGCCGCGGCTCCGTCTTCTATATCCCAGGCTGCGCGCGCATCGATGCGCGGCTGCGCGCGCGTCTCACCGATGCCGCCTGTCTTTTGTTCGACGGCACGGTCTACACCGACGACGAGATGATCGTCGCCGGCGTCGGTCAGAAAACCGGCTCGCGCATGGGGCATCTGGCGATCTCGGGAGAATTGGGTTCGATTGCGGGCTTGGCCGATGTGAAGGTCGGCCGTCGCGTCTTCGTCCACATCAACAACACCAACCCCATCCTAGACGAGAATTCCGCCGAGCACGCGGCGGTCAAGGCGGCAGGCTGGGAAATCGCAAACGACGGTATGGAGATGGAATTTTGAGCGACTTCCGCGATGCAGCCAAAGGCGGACTCTCCACGAGCGCTCTCGAAGCCGTATTGAGGCAGGTTGGCGCCGAGCGCTATCACAATCGTCATCCCTTTCACCACAGGATGACCAGCGGCGCGTTGTCGAAGGCCGAGATGAAGGCTTGGGCGCTGAACCGCTATTGCTATCAGGCGGTCATCCCACGCAAGGATGCCATGATACTCGTACATGCCGAGGATCCAGCGTTTCGTGCCGCGTGGCGCAAGCGGATCGAGGATCATGACGGCGAGGACGGCTGGAGCGGCGGCATCGCGCGCTGGCTGTATCTGGCAACTTCACTCGGCCTGGACGCCGAGGCCGTGAAGAGCGAAAGGCTGGCACTGCCGGCGACACGCTTCGCGGTGGGCGCTTACCTTTCCTTTTGCACAAACCGGACGCTGTTCGAGGCGGTCGCGTCCTCGCTGACCGAGATGTTTTCGCCACTCATCATCGGCGAGCGGGTGCCGGCAATGCTGGCCAAATACGACTACATCACCGAGGATACGCTTGCCTATTTCAAGCAACGGCCCGAACAGGCCTCGCGTGACGCCGACTTCGCCCTTGCCTACGTGCTCAGCCACGCCGATACGGCGGAGCGCCAGCAGCAGGCAATCGATGCACTGGTGTTCAAATGCGATATACTCTGGGCCATGCTTGACGCGCTTCAACACGCCTATGGCGAGCGGGGAAACATACCGCCCGGCGCCTTCCAGCCCGAGGCAGCCCTATGACGGCGCTGCGCGAAAGAGCTGTGGTGTCGTTGCGATCGGTACCTTCGCTGCCGAAGCACGTGCGCATACAATACGATCCCTTGCGGCAGGCATTCGCCGTGCTTTCACCGGAAAAGATATTCTGGCCGAACGATGTCAGTCTCGACATATTGCGACGCTGCGATGGACGGTCCACGGTCGGCGACATCATTGCCGGCCTTGCCGCCGATTATGAGGCCGAACAGGAGGCCGTGGCGACCGACGTCATCGCCTTCCTGCAGGAATGGTCGGACAAGCTGCTGGTGAGGCTATGAGCACGCCCCTCCTCCCTCCAATCGGCATGCTGGCGGAACTGACGCATCGCTGCCCGCTGCAATGCCCTTATTGCTCCAATCCGCTCGAACTGCTCAAGGCCAATCGCGAACTCGACACAGAGACCTGGCTCGCCCTGTTCTCGGAGGCCGCCGATCTCGGAGTGCTCCAGGTGCATCTGTCCGGTGGCGAGCCGACACTGCGCCGCGACCTCGAGCAATTGATCGCCGGGCTTGCGGGGCGCGGCGTCTACACCAATCTGATTACCGCGGGCGTTGGCATCGTCGAGGGCCGTGTCGAGGCATTTGCCGAAGCCGGTCTAGACCATCTGCAACTGAGCTTTCAGGGCGCGCGGCCGGCGACCACGGATCGCATCGGCAACCACAAGGGTGCCCACGAAAAGAAGCTGGAGACGGCACGCCGCGCGCGCGCGGCCGGTCTGCCTCTAACCATCAACGCGCCGATCCATCGCCATAACATCGAGGAGGTGCCGGAATTCATCGATCTCGCCCTTTCGTTGGGCGCGGAGAGGCTCGAGATCGCCAATGTGCAATATGCCGGCTGGGCGTTAACCAATCGCGATCAACTGATGCCGGAGCGTGAAGCGGTCGATAGGCAGGCGGAGATCGTCGCGGAGGCACAGGAGCGGTTGGCCGGCATCATCAACATCGATTTTGTGACGCCGGACTATTTCGCGATCTATCCCAAGCCGTGCATGGGCGGCTGGGCGCGGGACGCCTTCATGGTGACGCCTGACGGCACCGTACTGCCCTGCCATGCCGCACAGACGATCCCGTCGCTCAGCTTCGAGCGTTTCGAACCACGCAGGCTGTCCTCGATCTGGGCCGATTCCCCGGCGTTCAATGCCTTTCGCGGTACGGACTGGATGCAGGAGCCATGCCGCGGCTGTGAGCGGCGCGAGATCGACTGGGGCGGCTGCCGCTGCCAGGCGATGGCGATCGCCGGCGATGCCGCTGCAACGGACCCGGCTTGCGCGAAATCGCCGATCCATGCTCGCATGGCAATGCTGATCGACGAAGCCAAGCGCATTGCCACAGTTCCTTCGAGAGAAGAAGCATTCGTCTACCGGCGGATCGGTGCGGTGACCGAATCCGCCTGACCTGGCGAGAAAGCGCTTCTCACCCCCTCGGCAAGACGCGTAGCGTCTGCTCGTCAAACAATGGCTCGTCCTGGCCGATGCGCACAAAAAGCAGGCTGTACCCCTCACCCGCGGGCACCTCGAAATACTGCATGCCGTCAGGCATTTCACCCCAGTCGCCGCAGGGCGGTTCGGGAATCTCGTCGGAGCTGGCAAGTGCTTTCAGCTCTTTCGCATAGGCGGCGTCGGGGCTGAATGTGTAGCGTTTGACGCCGGCGGGTACCGTGCCCTCGGTGTAAGGCGCCAGCACACAGCGGGCGCTGACGGCCTTGTCGGTCTTTTCCAGGAACAGGCGCTGCAACGCAGCCTCGGCGGTTTCGCCAGGCTTGATGTCAAAGACCTCGACAAGAGGGTCAGCCGCGCCGCCGTCGCTGTATTTGATGGCGAGCGCTTTGCCGGCGAATTCGAAATGGATCTGGCGGAAGCCGAAATCGCAGCGCTGCGTCCAGGCGGCCAGCCCGACAGTTTTGTCAGACAATTTTTCCCAGGCGCATTTGTCGATGGGCGGGCGCGACGGCGCCGGCTCGTCCGCCATGGCTGGTATCGTCGCGGATGCAAGCAGGGCACTGGCCCAGATGGTCGATCGCACGCTATTCATCGCTGCATCCTGTTAAAATGAAGGCGTCCCAGGCCGAACCGCCTGGATTGGCATTGGCGAAATCGGCTCCTTCGGTGAAAGCCACGCCGAAACCGGGCAAGAGCAGCCCTCTCGGCGCCGGTGTCGCTTCGCGCGAATTCAACTGCTCGGCGCCGCCGCCGGTCAAGGCATAGACCTGGCCCTCCCATAGCCTGCACAATCCGCTACCGTCCTGCAGGCCGCCTTCCCGGTCGTCGTCGGTGCAGGCGTGGCGAATGGTGCCGAGCGGGAAGGAATTCTTGCCGTTGGTCCAGGTGATGTCGGCGGGCAGGCTCGTGCCGGCTTTGGGCACGGCCAGCGAAAACACTTCGGCCGTCAGCGCCGCCGGCTCGTTGGCGAGCGGCCGGAATTGCACGACGGCACCCGAGCGCGGCTCCTGATAGGTGGCGTGACTCAGGAGGCATTCTTTTGCCAAGGCCGCCTGCATCGGGCCGAGCAGGCCCAGGAGGAAAAAGGCCAGTATGCGGGTGATCATCCAATGTCTCTGGGAAAGCGTTGAGTCGGCCCGCACAGTCGCATCATCCGCGCAAAAGCATAGCAAAATCCGGAACGGCGGCGTTTGTCCGCTCCTGGACAAAACTTGTCCACGCAAAATCCCACCAGCCTGTATGGTCGAGCGCACTGATCGAAGGAGTGGTGATGCGGCGTTTGGTGATGACGACGGCAATATCCGCATTCGCCGGTGGCTCCGCGCTGGCGGCGCCGCCTTATGTTGGGACATGGTCTAGCGACAGGCTGAACTGCCACGCGGCTCCCGACATCCAACGCGAGACTGTGTTCACAGTGGACCAGGCGTCGCTGTCGTTCCCCGATCTCGGCTGCGAGCAGGCGACATTTCGCAAAAGCTCGACCGGTTGGGTGGTGCATGCCAGCCAATGCTACGGTTCCGACCCGTCGATCGAGGAGCCGTTCGCGCGTGTCATCCATATCGTCAGGCATGGGGCCACGCTGCGGTTCACCTGGCCTGGCTTCGACAGCGGACCGCTCGTCCGCTGTTGAAGGCGTCCGGCGCCTCAGACCAGGCCGACCAGAAAGGCGGCGCCACCGAGAAAGCCTGCCGAGCAGATCCATAACAGCCAGAGCCCCCGTACCCGGCATTCCAGCACCGCCGAGCCGGGGTTGGCGGGGTCATAGTGGACGTCGACCTTGCTGCCTTCGACATACTGCCGTGCCTGGCCGCCGACGAGGCCGGGCAACGAAGCCGTCACGGTTCCGCCGAAGGTCACACGATCGGCGCTGTAGCGCTGGCCGGCGACGTCATAGGAGTAGACGATGCGGGATTTGAAGACGGTGCGCCAGCGACCATGGCCAGAATGGTTTCGGAGCGCCTGCAGGCCCGAGTTATCGATGCGGCCGGCAGTGACCGGCCATTTTGCCGCCTGCTCGGCCAGCGATCTCTGGACGAAGCCCATGCGCAAGGCAAACAGGCCCATGAACAGCAGCAGCGCTCCCGCGCCGAGGTTTTGCGGCTTGGGCAAATGCGGCCTGATCGCCTCCAGGACGCCGCCGACGGAAAACACCAGCACAAGCGCGCCGACCACCAGCCCGGCCGAGAGCTGGATCATGAACTTGAAGGCGCCTTCGGGCATGGTGCGCTCGATCACGGCTTTGCTCGGATCGGCCGGATTGTAGAAGACAGTCACCTCCGCGCCGCGGGGAAACTGGGCAAGGGTTTCGGTGACTTCGAAATTCCCCAAATTCTCCTTCACGCTGTAGCGCGAGCTTTGAAATTTCTTGCCGCCGACCTTGTATTCGAAGGTGATCGCCGGAAAATTGCGCATTTCGGTCGTATCAGTGCTGTCCGAACCAACGCCCGAGCTTCTGACCTCGCGTGCCTCGACGCGCGACGAGATGATCTTTCCCGGCGTCGGCAGCCAGCGGCTGAGTGCCTTCACCTCTCGCCATTTCATGAAGGTGATGAACGACAGCGCGCCCGCGACCACGCAGGCAAAGCCGACAAGCATGATCTTGAGTTCCAACTCGTCTCCCCCCAGGAGTGCAGGAACCCGCACATAGACAGCATGGCGGCGGCAATGTCTTGTATTTTCGCAAATCTGAAAAGGCTGAGCAGCGCAAACGGCAACAGCCCACGCCGCGTTATGCAGGCTTCACGGCCAGGAACGTGTTCCATTCTTCGCTATTGCGGCCGACGTTGAAATCGTCCCTGATAAGGACCAGCCCGGCGCCTTCGAGATGGGCGGCGAAGTCGTCCCTGCGCCAGTAGACCATGTGATATTCGCCTGATCTCTCGCCGTCGCCATTGCGCATCGAGACGAGGAAGGCGCCGCCCGGGCGCAGCGACCCGGCTATCTTGGCAAGCACCTGGTCGGTCTGGTCGCGAGGCACGTGGATCAGGACGCATAGGGCAAGGACCGCGTCGTAGGGGCCGCCGAGATCATCGGTGATGAGATCGAGCAACTCGCCATGCTTACCACGCGCGGCCTGCAGCTCGAGAAACCGCTTGGTGGCGTCGGTGCGCCGAACCTTGACGCCCAAATTTTCCAGAAAATCCGCATCGTATCCGGCTCCGGACCCGACTTCCAAAATCCGGCCACCTGTGCCGGCGATTGCCACCAGGCGCTTGAGCGATGCCTGCTCCCTCTCGTTGGGAACATGGCGCACGATGGCATCATATTGTTCCGCATAATCCTCGTAAGCGCTGATCGTTTGACGGCTCTGTGCCAGAGCCTCCGATGACACACCCATCTTTTCCTCCCATGCGTCCTTGTTGGTCAAAGAGCCAGGCACTTTCCTCAGCGAATGCTGCCGGCGGAAGCGTGTCCATCGAGCAGTCCGATATCGCGCTTGAAATGGTCCGACAGCGCACGCTGGTCAAGCAGGCCGCGTGAGCGGGTCCTGAAGGGAGCGGCGAAGAGGTCGAGGATCGGCGGACACCCGAGAAAGCGAACGACGCCAAGCCTGATAGCTTGTCTCAGTTGGCGTCGGCTACCGTCTGCCGGCCCCCGGCCCAGGCGCGCCATTGCCGTTCGTCGCCATGGAAGACATTGAGGTCTATGCGGCCAGTGACGCCGTGCGACAGGCCGGAGCCGGAATACTGCCAGAACAGCCATTTGCGACCGGGATAGACCTTTGACGGATGCTGGGCGACCGCACGCAGCCAAAACGGATAGTCGAGGAATTCGCCCCTGAGATTGTCGCGGTAGAAATCGGGCGCGGTGTAGATGATGGGCCGCTGGCCGTAATA